>DAOWMW010000220.1 GCA_030642865.1 Desulfobacteraceae bacterium | reverse complement strand
TCGACAGGCTGTTACGAAACGCAATTTATCCAATTTCTGCGTTAAAAAATAAATTTAATCCTCGAAATACAACGGGTATGCCTGCGGTTAAATTGATTTTTAGCCTTGAACTTGAAAAAATCTTCATTCCGTAACAGCCTGTCGACTAATGGCCGATGTTATTTGCAGCCCCCTGATGGATAGACTATTCTGTTTTTTGTTTTTCGATTTTTTCTATAACACCTGCTGCTATGAGTGGAATCATGATTTCATGGTGACCTATGAGATTAATCCCCTCCCCTCCTTCGCTGGTTGGCCTGTTAACCACATTTGTTATTGGACGATAATGACGGATAAAATCCATGTTCACCGCTGTAAAATTTTTTACGTTATACCCTAAATTACGCACAACTGTCAAAGCTTTTAAAAATACTTCCGGAAGAATAACAGCAGAACCCACATTCATATAAACCCCCTGGTCAAGGTCTGCAACCACGGAGGCAAATGTCCTGAAATCTCTGTGGCTTGCACCTCCTGCTTCTTTGGGGTCAAATTCCGGGTGCATATGAAGAATATCAGTACCCATTGCCATATGGACTGTTACTGGAATTTTATAACGTACTCCCGCCGCGAGTATGCTTATATCCTTATGGGGGAGATCAGCTTTTATAATAGCTGTTCCAACGGCCTCACCCAAACCGGAAAAATTCTTTCCCCCTTTTTTTATTGCATCACTTAAAAAAGTACAGGTCTCATGGGCCATGCCAAAAGTTCCATCACCCAGGGATTCAGCCACATCCTCGGATGTTTGGCCGGTCATGGCAAGTTCAAAATCATGAATAATACCGGCTCCGTTTATGGCAACTGCGGTAATTACACCCCTTTTAATCAAGTCGATCAAAACAGGATTCAGCCCCACTTTAATAACATGGGCGCCCATTGCAAAGAGAACAACTTTGTTGTTTTTATATGCAGATGCGATTGAAGAAATAACCGTTTTTATCTGATCTGCCGCAAGCAGATCAGGAAGGCTATCTATAAATTTTTCAAAATTCCCCCCTTTATTCCATACTTCAGCAAAATCGGCTGATGTAACCTTACTTTTTCTGCTGAAAAGAGAGTACGTTTTTATTCCACTCAAGTTAATGGGTTTATAGGAACGAATCATATGGTTATAAAGTAGCAAATGCTGTTTTAATAAGGGTTAATTCATCATCATCTACTGTTCGTAAATCAATGATAAAAGTGTCATCTTCTATTCTTCCGATGATGGGAGGATCATTTTTCCGCATGAATGTTTCAAGGGAATTTGGAGAACAATTTTCAAGGTTCACCCCAACACATTTACTGGGAAGCTGAAGAAGTGGAAGGGACCCGCCCCCGGCCCGGGAAGATCTGTCCATGAGTCTGATTTTCAGCCCTGGATTATCTATATTTTCCAGCATACCGGCAAGTTTCACTGCTCTTTTTTCAATAACCGGAAATTCCACTGTCAGCATACGCAAAGTGGGTATGGTCTCCACGGCATTATCAAAATCATTGTAAAGGGAAAGAACACTTTCTAAAGCCGCAAGGGTAAGTTTATCTATGCGAAGCGCCCTGGCCATGGGATTTTTCTTGATCCTGTCAATAAAAGCTTTTTTGCCAAGAATAATTCCTGCCTGGGGACCCCCCAAAAGTTTATCTCCGCTGAATGTAACAAGATCTGCCCCTGCAGCCACAGATTCCTGCACAGTCGGCTCTTTAGGAAAACCGTATCTTGAAAAATCTATGAAAGACCCGCTTCCCAGATCCTCCATAACAGGGATATCATTTTTTACCCCCAGATCAGCCAGCTCCTTTAATAAAACTGTTGCAGTAAATCCCAAAACAGCATAATTGCTGGTATGCACCTTTAGCAAAAGAGCTGTATTTGCATCTATTCCCTTCTCGTAATCCTGCAAATGAGTTCTGTTTGTGGTTCCCACCTCTTTTAAAACAGCCCCGCTTTTTGCCATAACATCCGGAATTCTAAAAGATCCTCCAATCTCAACAAGCTCACCCCTTGATACTATTACCTCTTTTTCCCGTGCCATTGTATCGAGACAGATAAAAACAGCGCCTGCATTATTGTTCACCACCATGGCTGCCTCAGCTCCGGATATTCCGCAAAGAATATCTTCCACAATGGTGTACCTTGACCCCCGTTTTCCTTTTTCCAGATCAAATTCCAGATTTGAATATTTTCGGGAAACAGAAATAATATTTTGCACAGCATTTTCCGGCAAAAGGGATCTGCCTAGGTTGGTATGGACAACAATCCCCGTACCATTTATCACAGGGATAAGGTTGGGTGCCATAATCTGTTCAACATGTTTTTTCACACGCCTGAGTATAAATGAATCGGTTGTATCCCTGTTTTCATATATATCTCTATTGTTCAGAATAGAAATTCTCTGCTCATCCACTGCGAGCCGGGCAGCATTAACCATAACTGTTTTGGGAATATTTACAAAAAAGGACTCTTTTTTTGATATATCCAGTATCCGGTCGATGCCAGGCAGACCACGTAAAAGCTTTTGCTGTTTTTCGTTTATGCTCATAAAAAAATATACTTATCTAAAACATCCTGCGAATAATTATACCCAAAAAAACAAAGCCCATTATAAGGACGAATATCAGTTGATTAGTATCAAATTTTTTCATGCTACTCTTTTTTATCGAGCCCAAAGGCCGTGTGGAGCACCCTGACCGCCAGTTCAGAATATTTTTCTTCGATTACACAGGAAATTCTTATTTCCGAAGTGCTGATCAATCTTATATTAATATTTTCCCTTGCAAGGGTCTCAAACATTTTTGCTGCAACACCGGAATGACTCTTCATACCAACCCCTGTTACAGAAACCTTGGCTATATGCACAGCAGACAATACCTCTGCGGCACCGACTTCTTTAGCTATTTTTTTTGATATTTCAAGGGCATGTTTAATATCTCCCCGTGGAACGGTAAATGTAAGATCTGTTTCTCCACCGGTACGTGTATTCTGGATAATCATATCAACAAGAATTCCGGCTTTTGCAATGGGAGTAAATACCTTGGCAGAAATTCCCGGCTGGTCAGGAACCTTTTTCAAGGTTATTCTTGCCTCATCCTTGTTACTGGTTACACCAGAGACAACCAGCCGTTCCATATCGGCGTCTTCACTAATTACCATTGTTCCATCCTCCAGGGTAAATGATGATCTCACATGTACAGGCACATTAAATTTTTTTGCAAATTCAACTGAACGTATCTGGAGAACCTTGGCTCCCAGACTCGACATTTCAAGCATTTCATCATAGGAAATCTTATCCAGTTTCACAGCTTTTTTACAAACATTGGGATCAGCCGTGTAAATCCCATTAACATCTGTATAAATTTCACAGGAATCAGCCTCAAGAGCCGCAGCTATGGCAACGGCGGATGTATCGGATCCGCCTCTGCCCAGAGT
>DAOWMW010000170.1 GCA_030642865.1 Desulfobacteraceae bacterium | reverse complement strand
GACCGGCAAATATGGAATCCCATATTTTTCCAATTTTGTTAATTCAGAAATGTCCCCTGAAGACGCAAGATCCATGTGCTGCCGGCTCCGCCTCGATAACAGGGAACTTTTAAAAAGAGGGGGCGGTCTTTTTGGCGCAAACCCCCTCACAGGCTCCATCGGTGTTGTAACCATAAATCTGCCGCGCATAGGATTCCGATCACAAAATAAAGCAGAGTTCCATTCCATTTTAGAAAATCTTATCCAAATTGCAGCAGACAGCCTTTCAATTAAAAGAAAAGTACTCGAAAATTTTACTGATAACAATCTTTATCCTTACTCTAAATTCTATTTAAGGAAAATAAAAAAAGGTTCCGGTGTATACTGGAAAAATCACTTCTCCACCATAGGAATTATAGGAATGAATGAAGCCTGCCTGAATTCCTTTGGGGAAGATTTAGGAAGCAAAGCAGGCCAAAAATTCTCCCTTGAAATCATGGATTTTATCAGAGAAAAAATTTCCGGGATACAAACCAGAACAGGAGATATGTTTAATCTTGAAGCAACCCCTGCAGAAGGGACATCCTATCGTCTGGCCATAAAAGACAAAAATCAGTTTTCAGACATTATCTGCGCCAATGAATCTGAATATCAAAAAGGTGCATATCCCTATTATACCAACTCCACCCAGCTTCCTGTGGATTACTCCGATGATATTTTCACAACTCTGGAACTCCAGGACGAACTCCAGACAAAATATACAGGAGGGACAGTTATGCATATTTTTCTTGGAGAACAGGCGAACAATATGGATGCACTAAAAAAATTCATCAAAAAAGTTGCACATAATTACAGGCTGCCATATTTTACCATTACTCCCACATTTAGCGTCTGCCCATCCCATGGGTATTTAAGCGGAGAAGAAGAAACCTGCCCTGTTTGCGGAACCAAAACAGAAATTTATTCAAGGGTTGTGGGATACCTCAGACCCGTTACACAGTGGAATAATGGTAAACTTGCGGAATTCGGAATGAGAAAAACTTACAAGGTTGCATAAATAACTCATGTTTTTCGGTGGACTACAAAAAAATTCGCTAATAGATTATCCCGGGAAAATCAGCTGTGTACTCTTTATTGCCGGATGTAACTTCCAGTGCCCCTATTGCCATAATCCCGAACTCATTGCTCCGGATGCAAAACACTATTTCCCTTTGCATGAAGAGCAGATCCATGCTTTTTTAAAAAAGCGTAAAGGCTTCCTGGATGGGGTTGTTATCTCCGGCGGAGAACCCACCACTTGTAAAAACATTCTATCAATATGCAAAAAAATTAAACAGATGGGCTATCCAGTAAAGCTGGACACAAATGGAAGCAGGCCCCATGTAATAAAGGAACTCATTGAGAACAATCTTGTCGATTACATAGCAATGGATATTAAAACGGATCCGTTTTCCTATTCACCCCTCCTTGTAAAAAAAATGGACCCCCGCCATATTTTTACAAGTATCACTCTGGTCATGGAGTCAAAACTTCCCTATGAATTTAGAACAACCTGTTTAAAACCTTTTATTGATCCCGTGACCATAAAAAAAATTTCCGGAATTATTCAGGGGGCAGAACTTTATGTTCTCCAGCAGTTCAGAAACAACAATATTTTAAATAAAAACTTTTTTATTAAAAAGAATGCCGTATATGAAAAAAAGGAATTGACAGAATTAAAATATATAGTAAAAGCAGACGTTAAAGAATGTATTATTCGCTGAATAGACCCCCACATAAATGCACCATTATGGGTAATGTATTTCATCCCCACCCCTTACGTGTATGATTCAATTATTTTTTCTGTTTCAATTGCTATTTTAAGCTCCTCGTCCGTGGGAATCACCAGGACTTTGACCTTACTGCCAGATGGGCTTATTTCCCTCTCTTTTTTAGAGGAGCTGATGTTTTTATCATGATCAATTTTAATTCCCAGACCCTCTAACCCTCTGCAGCACAGGGCGCGCACAAAGGGAGAATTTTCACCTATTCCGGCAGTAAATATCACTCCGTCAAGTGTTCCCAGGGCGGCAAAAAATGCACCAATATATTTTTTTATTCGGTAAGTATAGATTTTTAAGGCAATTTCAGCCTTTTCATCCCCCTGATTTTTTTTCTCTATGACCTCCCTCATATCATTTGTACCGCAAAGACCTTTAAGCCCGCTTTTTTTATTAAGCAGCAAATCTATCTCTTTGTATGACATTTTGAGGTGGTCAGCCATGAAAACCAAAATAGCAGGGTCAATATCCCCTGAACGGGTACCCATAACCAGCCCTGCAAGGGGGGTCATCCCCATTGTTGTATCAATGCATTTTCCCTTTTTTACGGCAGCCATGCTCGCCCCGTTGCCCAAATGGATTGTGATAAAATTCATTTGCGAAACAGTTCGCTTCAAGTAAGATGCTCCCCTTTCACAGACATAAGCATGGGATATTCCATGAAAACCATATTTACGCACCCTGTTTTTTTTGTACATACTGTAGGGAAGCGCATAAATAAATGCATCAGGGGGTATGGTCTGGTGAAATGCAGTGTCGAACACAGCAACCTGGAGAGCATCCGGGAAAATCGATTTTGAGATTTCTATTCCTGTTAAATTAGCAGGATTATGAAGTGGTGCCAGGGGAATATTTTTTTTAATTGCCGCTATTACATTTTGATCAATAATTGTTGTGGAATTAAATAATTCACCACCATGAACCACTCTATGGCCAACAGCTGAAATTGCCCTGGTGTCGGAAATGACCCCGCATTTACTCCCTGTAATAAAATCGACAATACGGTTCATACCTTCATGGTGATCCTGGATTATACCCTTTTCCACTATTTTTACAGGATTACCCTCTGGAAGAACAGCCTGATGGGTGATAATACCTGTTTTTTCACCAATTTTTTCAACCAGTCCCGAGGCCGGGCGTACATTATTTTGCCTGTCAAACAGTTCATATTTGATGGACGAACTTCCTGTATTGATTACAAGTATCTTCATTGAACACCTCTGGCAGCCTGAGCCTGCACAGCTGTTATGGCAACAGTATTCACAATATCCGGAATTGTACATCCACGGCTCAGATCATTGACAGGATGTTTAAGCCCCTGAAGTACCGGCCCCACTGCCACAGCATGGGCAGATCTTTGAACCGCCTTATATGTATTATTTCCGGTATTTAAATCTGGAAAGATCAAAACCGTCGCCTTTCCTGCAACTTTGCTTTCAGGCATTTTTGCTGAAGCAACAAAAGGATCCACAGCAGCATCGTACTGCATGGGCCCTTCTATTATTAAATCAGGAAAGGATAGCTTTCCTCTTTTTTTAGCAATTTCAACTGCTTTACGAACCCTGTCCACATCTTCTCCCCTCCCTGATTCCCCTGTGGAATAGGAAAGCATTGCAACAACAGGCTCAACACCAAATATTTGTGCGGTATTCGCAGAGCTTAAAGCAATTTCCGCAAGTTGTTCTGCATCTGGATTAGGATTAATAGCACAGTCACCGTAAACAAGGACTTTGTTCGCAAGACACATGAAAAAAACGCTGGATACAATGGAAAACCCTGCTTTGGTTTTAATAATCTGAAGGGAGGGGCGTATGGTATCTCCAGTGGTATGGGCTGCCCCTGATACCATTCCATCGGCTGCCCCTTTATATACCATCATTGTCCCGAAAAAATTAACGTCCATTAAACGATCATAGGCGCTTTCCCTGGTAAGCCCCTTATGCTTTCTTATATTATAATATTCATTTACATAATCGTTAAAATATTCTGATTTTTCAGGCTGAATAATATTTAAACCAGGAACCCGACATCCAAGAAGAGCTATTTTTTCAAGAATTCTATCTTTATTACCCAAAAGAGTCAGATCCACAACTTCACGCTTTAAAAGTATTTCAGCAGCTTTTAAAATTCTTTCATCAGTCCCTTCAGGAAGAACAATGTGCTGTTTGTTTTCCCTTGCCCGCTGCAAAAGTTTATATTCAAACATCTTCGGTGTTATAATAGTAGTTTTTGATGTAATCACCGCCTCTTCCAGGGCAAGTTTATCTATATTTTTTTCAAAAAGTGCCAGGGCCCGGGTGATTTTTCTGTAATCATCGGGTAAAATTGCAGCATTTATTTTGGAAATTTTGGAGGCTGTTGAAAAGGTAGCATCCTTAACGCTTAAAATCGGCACCATTTTAGG
>DAOWMW010000100.1 GCA_030642865.1 Desulfobacteraceae bacterium | reverse complement strand
GCTCAGGTTCAAGTTCCAGAGTCCGTTGGAATTCTTTTTTTGCTTTGTTGAAATCCCCTTTATCAGCATAGATCTTCCCTAGAAAAAAATGTCCTGCATAGGCTTCAGGAAAATTTTCAGCCAGTTTTTTATATAAGGTCTCAGCTTTTGCAACCTCCCCTTGTTTAAGGTATGTATTACCCAGGAATAAATAAATATCCTCTTGTCCGGGATCTATCTCTATCACTCTGGAATATACATTTATAGTCTTTTCCAGGTTCCCCATATCGTAATTAAGTTTGCCCAGGAGTATTAATACAGCAACATTGTCAGGTTCCTGGTGGAGTATTTCTTTAACAACTTCCAAACCCTTGTCTATTTTGTTCATATTAAGGTAAAGGAGGAGAAGTTCTTTTTTTAAAAATATTGACTCATTGTCACAGGTGATTGCTTTTTGAAGGTAATTTACAGCCGCATAAGGATTCCCCTTTATGCTCTGCAACCGTGCCTGGATAAAATAATAATATTTTCTGTCGCTGGTAAAAGAAGGCTGCCTTATCTGTTCGTGATCAACGGGAAGGTATTGTCTATTTATTGCACAACCCGTAAAAAAGAAGATAATCAAAAGTATATTCAGCCTTTTAATAATATATTTCATATATGGGATTTTTTTAAAGTAGTGTTCAAACAGGAAATTGCAAGAAACAAAATTTTTAAAAGTCTAAGATCGTGAATTTATGTCATCCCCAATCCTAAACAATCGTAATTTTTTGGTTATGCCCCACCAGGAAATTCTATTAAATTTATTCAATACGCTACAAAAGCAATTAAATTTTCCTCACGCAAGATTATAACTGGACAGTACTGACTTTTTTGCTCAGATTGTGTTAAGCAAATATAAGTATAAATAGTGCATGAACGGAGACCAGAATTGTTTGCGTGACGGTCTATATATAATTCAGGGAAGACCACCATTTGTGTAAGTATCAAAATCTACAAGTATTTTTTGAAAATATTTTTTCATTCGTTCTTTAATATTTTTTTCTATCTGCCGTACGCGCTCCCTTGATATATTATATTTATCGCCTATTGTCTGTAATGTTTCCGGCTCATCTGAAAAAATACGTGATTCAAAAATGTGAAGCTCTCTTTCTGATAATTGCTCTTTAAAGGAAACCAGTTTATCATGCAAAATTCCTTTCATCTCTTTTTCAGCCATCTTTTCTTCAGCAGATTTTGTTTCAACCTCCATCAGCTCGGATACTTTAGTGTTTGAAGTGTCATTTATGGGAGCATCTATGGAAATATCCCACCCATCAAGTCGCTGATCCATATCGACAATTTCATGCTCTGATACTCCCAGGTTTTTTGAAAGGAGTTTTGGCCCAGGTTCAAAGCCTTCATCTATTAATTTCTGTTTTTCTTTTTTAAGCTTGAAAAAGAGTTTTCGCTGGGCCTGGGTTGTACCTATCTTCACAAGACGCCAGTTATCCATGATAAACTTGAGGATGTATGCTTTTATCCAGAATGAAGAGTAATATGAAAATTTCACATTTTTATAGGGGCTGAATTTCCTCACAGCATGCATGAGCCCTACATTCCCTTCCTGGATCAGATCCAAAAGATTCTGCATCCAGATCTTTTGAAATTCCATTGCAATTTTCACAACCAGTCTCAGGTTGGAAGTTGCAAGGTGGTATGCAGCTTCCTTGTCTCCATCTTCCTGGATCCTTTTGCCAAGTTCAATTTCCTCTTCCCTTGTAAGGAGAGTGTATTTGCCGATATCTCGCATATATTGCTGGAGAGGATCAAATTTTACGAGGGCTTTTTGAGAAGATTGAGTCCCTTTTTGAATCGATTTTTTTCCGGTGGTTTTAGAGCCCATAATAGAGGTATAATACAAATAAATAGTGGACATTAAAAATAAAATCTGCTACATAGTTAGAGCAGTTGCGCCTGTAGCTCAGCTGGATAGAGCAACGGACTTCTAATCCGTAGGCCGCAGGTTCGAATCCTGCCAGGCGTACCAAAAACAGAAACGGCTGTTTTTGCAACTATTTGGCATAAAACATAGAAGCTTATAAAAATAAGATATATCCTTTAAAAATCAAATCAAATTCACTTAAGCACCCCCGCTATTTTTTCTTATATACTTATCAAGTCTGATTAACAAATTCAAGAAGATGTTACCAATTTATTTTTTTATAAATTATTTATCTGAATATCTGTTAGCTTTAACATCTGATGGCCGATGTTATGACCAGCCTGATCAAATCTTTGGATATGAAAAATATGAGCATCAACAAAATACGAAAACTGGCTGACAAAGGGGTCAAATTTTCAAACCCGGAAACCATTGAAATATCTGATGAAGTTGATATAGAAAGAATTTCCGGAAATGGAGTAAGAATTTATTCCGGATGCAGAATATTTGGCAGAAATACATATATATCACATAATGCCAGATTAGGATATGAAGGTCCCCTTGTGGTCGATAATTGTCAGATGGGACCCAGTGTGGATTTAAAAGGAGGCTTTTTAAAAGATGCTGTTTTTCTTGAAAACACCTCCATGGGCAATGGTGCATATGTGCGTGGGGGGACTATTCTCGAAGAAAATGCCAGTTGTGCCCATACTGTCGGTTTAAAACAGACCATTCTTTTTCCTTTTGTTACTTTAGGAAGTTTGATAAATTTTTGCGATTGTTTTATGTCCGGCGGAACCGGAAAAAAAAATCACAGCGAAATAGGAAGTTCTTATGTTCATTTTAATTTCACGCCAAATCAGGATAAGGCTACCCCGTCTCTAATTGGAGATGTTCCCAGGGGTGTCATGCTTAATCAGCTCCCTGTTTTTCTTGGTGGCCAGGGGGGGCTTGTGGGCCCCTGCCGTTTGGGCTTCGGTATTGTCATTGCCGCAGGATCTGTATGGAGAAAAGATGAATTGCGAAATTCCCGTCTTCTCATGGCCGGGAAAACCGAAGAATTAAATCTTCCCTATTTCTCTGGTGCCCAAATAAGTTATAAAAGAATAATAAAAAATAATATTATATATATTGCTAATCTCATTGCTTTGTCCCGGTGGTATGCTGATATACGATCAATGTTTGTTTCCGAAGATTTTCCTGAACCCCTTCTTTATGGTTTAAAAAAAAATATCAGCGTCGCTGTTTTGGAAAGAATAGAAAAATTAGAGATTTTTTTCTGTAAAATCAGGGAAATTACCGGTCTTTCCTTAAACTGGAATAAAGTTGCCATCTATTTTAAAAATTTGATTTATAAGGAAAATGCTGCTTTGCGCGAGACTTTTATGGGAATAATCAGCTCATGCATCGAAAAAAAAGGGAATAATTATTTGAGTGTAATTAAAGGCCTGGAGAATAAGGAGAGAGCAGCAGGGACCATGTGGCTACAGGGGATAGTTGATGAAATAGCTGATAACCTTTTAGAAATTATATATAATTATGAATAAACTATTTGGTACTGACGGTATAAGGGGGATGGCCAGCAAATATCCGATGACCCCTGAAATGGCGGTAAAGATCGGTAAAGCTGCTGCATCTTTTTTCAAAAATCGGGAAAGAACAGAAATAATCATTGGCAGGGATACCAGAATATCAGGGGATATGATAGAATCAGGGTTGGCTGCAGGAATTTGTTCCATGGGTGCCAATGTTTTGCTGGCAGGTGTCATCCCCACCCCTGGTGTCGCTTTTAATGTGTTAAAAAATGAAGCAGACGCCGGGATTGTTATATCCGCATCCCATAACCCTTATTATGATAATGGTATAAAATTTTTTAATAATAAGGGATTTAAACTTTCAGACCAGGCAGAAGCAGAAATAGAAAAATTTGTTTTTGATGGGAGCAAATCACAGCAAAAAAACATTTTTAACAAAAAAATCGGCAGAATTTATAAACTCAGCAACCCGGTTGAAGAATATGTCGATTTTCTTCAAAATTCAATCCTCCCTTCCCTGGAGGGGATAAAAATTGTCATTGATTGTGCAAATGGGGCAGCCTGCAGGGCAGCATCCCTTATATTTACGCAACTCAAAGCAGAAGTTGAAACCCTTTTTATAAATCCCAACGGGGAAAATATAAATTATAAATGTGGGTCAGAGCATCCTGATGAGTTGATAAAAAAAGTTATTGAAAAAAAAGCAGACGTGGGATTTGCCTTTGATGGTGACGGAGACAGACTTACGGCGGTTGATGAAAAAGGGAATAGATTGACCGGCGATCAGGTACTTGCGGTATGCGCAAATTATTTTAAAAAAAATAAAAGATTAAAAAATAATATAGTGATAAGTACCGTGATGAGTAATATGGGGCTGGGGATGGCATTAAAAAATATGGGAATAAAACATGTGCTTGCAGGGGTCGGAGACAGGTATGTGATGGAAAAAATGATTGCAGAACAGGCTGTTTTAGGTGGTGAAGACTCCGGGCATATGATTTTTCTGGATCATCATACAACAGGTGATGGCATTCTTTCTGCGTTGAGGCTGCTGGAAGCAATAATAAAAGAAGCAAAACCATTATCCAGTCTTGCAAAGGTAATGGATGTTTTTCCCCAGGTTATCCTTAATGTAAAAGTAAATAAAAAACCTCCCATTGATACAGACAGGGATATCATGGGGGCTATAAAATCTGTTGAGTCAATTTTGGGTCAAAAGGGGAGGGTGCTTGTCCGGTATTCAGGGACCCAGCCCCTGTGCAGAATAATGGTGGAAGCACCCACCAGTGATAACGCTCAAAAATATGCAAAGATGATTGCAGATACTGTTAAAGAGGGGTGCAATACAAAACAATAGAAGCCCCCATTTATAACCGAAATAATCCTCGCCCTTGATGACCATGACATGGCCAGCACTGATCAAAAGAAAAACAATGATTCCCATGATAATTCCAGAAAAATTTATTTGATCTCCCCCCCCTTTTTTTTAGCAGTAAAAACTTGAGGCAGCCTTTGGTGCAGCCATTTACCGGTCAACAGGCCGAAAACGGCAAACAAGATAATGACGGCAATATAGTAGTTATCCAATTCCCATCTTTTTCTGAATATGATCAATACCGGCACCGGCAAATGAATAAAGAGCAATTTAAGAGCCGCTTTCTTTGATCTTGCCACCAGCATTCCCATGGGAAGGTTAATGAAAAATGAGATCAATATGATGGCAAAATGCTTTTCCATACTAACGATCCTTTTTATCCTGCATCTGCAGAATATCTATCAATATCTGGGCCAGATTGATCGCCCAGAACTCTCCTGCCCGGGTCAGGTGAAGGCACTCGTTATCAATTCGGATGAGCCCCACCTTTTCCCACTGCATCACCACAGGACCAGCTATGGCAAAAAGATCCAACTGATGGCGGATTGAAAGAGATCTGAAGTCACAATACCCCAGTTCAATCTGGTAGGAGATATCCTTGAAAAGAAGATAGTTCTCATTATTGCCGAATCCCATGGCAAGCGGTTTTTCCCCTGCTTCCACCATCCGGGTGTAGACTTTCAGGTCTCCCTCCAGAAAGAACATGTTCCCGCCCAGCCATCCCCCTGCTCCGGCGCCCAGAGGAACGCATTCACTGCGACCCCTGGAGAAACTGTTGTAGAGGCTTCGTTCACGGGCATTTTGCGCCCAGTGGGTAATGGACAGCCGGTGCTGGTGGG
>DAOWMW010000145.1 GCA_030642865.1 Desulfobacteraceae bacterium | reverse complement strand
TCTGGAATAATTTAAAATTGCGGCTACATTGGGATAAAATTTGCTTTTGGCAAGTTTAACCTGTTTTCTTGTGATATCTATGGTTTTTTTGGCAGCTTTTAATCCTGGTCTGGTTTTAACAGCTTTAGCAACACATTCTTTGTAATCAGTTGAAAATTTTTCGAATTCAAGGGTTCCTGCGGCATCTATAAATGTATCAACTGGAATATCCACGACATTATTTAAAGCTGCTTTTGCGATCACAAGTCTATTTTTAGCTTTTTCATACAATTGATATGCGGTAGCCAGGTCAACTTCTGCATTGAGCACATCAATCTTGGGAGTCAGGCCAACATTATAATATTCCATTGCAACTGAAAGATGATCTTTTAAAGAAGTTACAGACCTTTCTTCAACCTGGAGAAGCTGTTTTGCGTTTTGTACCAGAAAAAAAGCTTTTTTTGCTTCAAGTACCACAGCAAGCTTCATATCCGCGGCCATAATATCAGACATATCTTTTTGAAGAGTTCCAATTTGATAGCCTGTTACAACTGCAAGCCCTGTGAATATATTCTGCACAGCCGAAACCGTCCAGAGATAATTTTCCCTGACTCCGAAATCGACCGCTTCAGCCTTCCCTGACACAGGATTGTCAAATGCCATCCACTGCTGATCATCCATATGGATATAAGTGTAATCTGTTTTTAATTTAGGGAAAAATTCTGCAAAGGCTTCCTTTTTAGCTTCCATGGCAGCATTAACATTGATTTTGGAAATAATCACCTTGTGATTGGCAGCTAAAGCCATATTTATTACCTGATCAAGGCTCAACTCTTTAGCGATTTCCGGGTCGAGATCTTCAGCATTAGCATTGAAACCACAGAAAAAAAATACCGCAAGAAAAATAAACAAGATTCGGAAACTCTTCATAATTACTCCTATTTAAAGGTGTTATAGAGATGTTTAGATAAAAAATTGCTATTCTCAGACAGCCTCCTATCCTTGTGCCAAATTTTGAAATCGGTTAATTATCTGACAATTTATAGCAGGTTCCGTGGGAAACTATTTATGACCACTCCCTTACCATAATAAAATATCCTGCCATAAAAAGTACTCCCCCTGTGGTAAGGAGAATTATTGCTTCCGGCCAAAGTTCAGCAAAGCCTATGGCTTTTTGAAATATACCGTTGGTTGCAATAAGAAAATGGGTTGTGGGGAGCAATTTGCCTAAAAATTGAACCCATGGTTCCATGTTTTCCAGGGGTAAAAGTAATCCTGTAATTGCAACACCCGGAAACCATACAGCATATGAGAGGAGAATTGCCTGGAGCATATTCTGACATAGACTCCCCACAAGGACTCCTATCCCCACATTACCGATGAGAAAAAATCCCATATAACAAAAAAAGGTAAGAACACTCCCTTTAACCGGAACACTAAACCATACTGCAACCAGAAAAGAGAAAACAGTGGCAATAAGACCTATTACCAAAGGTGCTATGGCCTTTGCCAAAATGAACTCAAAGGCTCTTGCTGGTGTAACCATGAGCTGGTCAATGGTGCCCCGTTCTTTTTCACGGACTATGGCTGTGGAGGATAAGACAAGCCCCCCAATCAAACCAGCAACAACTATGTGGAGCAACACCAGAAAATATACACTGTCCATCTCCTGGCTGTAAAATGTTCGTAAACGGCTGTCTATTCCTGGTAAGGATTTTATTACAAGCCCTTTTTTATTCAACTGTTTAATTATTATATTTTTATTGTAGTCTGCTATAATTCTTTTGGCATATCCTGTTCCCTGACCTGCCAGATTAGCATCCCCAGCGTCACACAGGTATTGAATATTTGCCTGTTCACCAGCGTTTAAAGCTTCAGCATAGCCGGAAGGAATAATCAGAGCCGCTTTAACAGCCCCTTTGTCAATTAATAAACCTGCATCATTATAACTTGAAGCATATTTATTAAGATCAAAAAATTCAGTTGAGATAAATTTTATAACCAGCTCCCTGCTTAAAGTTGTCTGGTCAGAGTCATAAACAGCCAGGGGAAGATGATCTACTTCAAACCTGAAGCAATAAGTGCATAAGACTATTCAGGCCGTAAAATGATAAAGAATAAGGAGCATTGAAACGGGATCTCTGTAAAAATGGATAAACTCTTTTTTAATAAGCCCAAATAACCGTTGCATAAGATTCCTCCAATTACATGATTTTATTTTTTTTGACTGAAAAAGATGCCACGGAAAATATGGCAATGCAGTAAACAACAAGTGACAAAGCATCCTTCCAGCAACCTTCAAGACCCGCACCTCTTAGCATGACTGCTCTGCAAAGGCCTGTAAAAAAACGGGCAGGGAACAGAGCCGCATAGAGTTGCCATCCTTCCGGCATATTTACAAGGGGAGAAATGGAATCACCAAAAATAAAGGCGGGCATTAAGGTAAAGACTATTCCAATGAGCATGGCTGTTAGCTGGTTTTTTGTGAAGGTGGATATCAAAAAGCCAAGGGCAACAGTTGCAAAAACCATCATAAAGACTCCCCACATGAGAAGCAAAAAACTTCCCCGAAAAGGAATGTCAAACCACCAGACCCCAAAGAGTACCACCAGCATATTGTCGAGTCCCAGAAAAATTACATATGGGAGCATTTTCCCTGCAATATATTCCTGGGGTTTCACTGGGGAGACAAATATCTGCTGAATAGATCCTGACTCTTTTTCCCTGACAATTGCAAGGGCAGATAAAAGAGGAATAAATCCCATCATCACAACAGAATACATCCCTGTAATGGTAAATGTATAATCCCGCAAAGACTGATTGTACCATGTTCTAAGGGACATTTTAACAGGCTCGAGGTCAATGGAGACCCCTTGTTTATTTATATAATCAGCTATAATATTGCTTGAATATGTTGCATTAATTCCATGGAGGTAATTTACAATAAACTGGGCACTGTTAATAAAAGAAGCGTCCACCAAAGGTTGAACAATGGCTGGTTTATTTTCTTTAAGATTCCTGCCAAAATGGCTGGGCACCACTATGACAAGCTTTGTAATTCCGCGGTCCAGACAACTGATGGCCTCTTCATAACTTTTTAGATGGTACTTTGTGTTAAAATACTGAGTGGAGTTAATCTTTTCAATATAATCCCGGCTGGCAGATGAATGGTCCATGTCAAAAACCGCAGTGGGCATCTCTTTTAATTCAAAGCACATGGAATATCCAAACAAAAAAAGCATAAAAAAAGGCATAAAAAGAGATATAATAAGACTTAAAGGGTCTCTTATTAAATGGACAAACTCCCATTTCATTATAATCAATATACGTTTTGCATTCATAGACAGGACATCCTTGTTATTGTATAGAATTCTATGGATTGGAGATAAAATAAATTCACGATCCTATATTTCCTGCTCACTTTTGATTACATTATAGATAAAAACATCTTCCAAAGTCGGTTCTATCTCGACCATTTTCTCTATAAGGAAATTATTATTGCTAAAGATATAATTTTCAAGATCTTCTTTTTCCAGTTTACTCGATATATGTATCTTCCCACCGAACAGAGAGACCTGTTCAAGTTTATCTGTGGATAAAAGTTTGTCAAAAGATTCCAGGGTTGAGGATGATGAAAGCTCATAAAATTCGACGGGGATACTTTTTTTCAGATTTTCAGGGGTACCCAGAGCTATAAGTTTACCAGCATTCATAAGGGATAATCTGTTACACCTGTCCGCCTCATCCATAAAATGTGTTGTGACCAGCACAGTCATCCCTTCTTCGGAAAATCTGTAGATAACATCCCAGAAATCCTGTCGGGCCACGGGATCAACACCCGATGTGGGCTCATCTAAAAAAAGGACCAGGGGCTGGTGTATCACGGAACAGCCAAGGGCGAGTTTTTGTTTCCACCCCCCCACAAGGTCCTGGGTAAGATATTTTTCCATTCCCTTTAACCCTGCCAGTTCAATTGCCCAGTCTTTTCTTATTTTTTTTTCTTTTTTACTTAACCCGTAAATACTCGCATAAAGGTCGATGTTCTGTGCCACTGTAAGGTCAGGATAAAGGGAAAAAAGCTGGGACATATAGCCGATTCTGTTTTTTACAAGCCTTGATTCTGTTTTTATATCGTGCCCTGCGACAATGGCATCCCCTTTTGTGGGGGGATGAAGGCCGCACATAATTTTAATCAGGGTTGTTTTCCCTGCGCCGTTTGGGCCGAGCATCCCGAAAATTGAGCCGGTATCGACTTCAAAGCTCACGTTATCAACAGCGGTAAAATCTTTAAACATCTTTGTTACATTTGATAACAGGATTGCTTTTTCACCTGCGGGGGGAAGATTAAAGGGGATCCATTTTAATTTTTTGTCTCCATCTTTTTTATCCTTGCCCAAAAGTTCCATATAAACATCATCCATGTTTGCGGCCACTTTTGACTCATCGTAAACGCTTATACCCCCTCCATTATTGTTAAACAGAGTATTAACAAGTTTAAAATCAGATATTTTGGAAGGCATAAAGATCCTGACGGTATCCCCGTAAATCATGGCCTGAAAACCAGGTTCCTTATTAATCAGCCTTGCGGCTTCATTAATATTGGAGCTTTTGCATGTGAATATATTGCGATTAACTATTTTTTTTAAATTGGCAGGAGAATCACATGCCAGGACTTCACCTTCCTGCATAAGGACGACTCT
>DAOWMW010000184.1 GCA_030642865.1 Desulfobacteraceae bacterium | reverse complement strand
TGAAACTGCCACTTTCGCTTCTTTAATTAAAAATTTAGAGAATTCAACAGAACCCATATGACGATGCTGCTCGGGGATTTTAGCCCACACAAACATTGTACCTTTGGGGCTTGGCACCTCCCACCCTGAACGATTCAGCCCGGTAATAAGGGTATCCCTTCGTCCTTTATATATGTCACATATATCTGTGACACAATCCTGGGGCCCATTTAAAGCGATGATTGACGCAATCTGGATAGGCTGAAAAATTCCAAAATCAAGATAACTCTTTATTCTCCGTAACGCAGCTATGATTTCCGGATTTCCCACGCAAAATCCAACGCGCCATCCTGGCATACTGTAGCTTTTGGAAAGTGAAAAAAATTCCACGCCAACATCCTTGGCTCCTTTAGCCTGCAAAAAGCTCGGAGCTTTATATCCATCAAATACAAGATCCGCATATGCAAAATCATGTATTATCATAATATTGTGTTCTTTTGCATAATCTACGATTTTTTCAAAAAATTCTATTTCAACTGTTTCTGTTGTTGGATTATGTGGATAAGATAATATTAACACCTTTGGTTTTGGCCATGTCTGTTTGGTTGCATGCATGAGGTTATCGAAAAAATCAGATTCAGGCCCCACAGGGATCCCGCGGACATCCCCACCTGCAATAATCGCTGAGTAGGGATGTATTGGATATGTTGGATTCGGCGTGAATATCACGTCACCCGGACGGATTGTCACAAGAATTAAATGGGAAATACCCTCTTTTGCACCTATGGTAACTATAGCTTCATTTTCGTGATTTATATCCACATCAAATCTTCGTTTATACCAGCTTGAAATCGCCATTCTGAGCTTGGTTATTCCCATGGAGGCTGAATAACGATGATTATGGGGCTTATTAACAGCTTCTACGAGCTTATCAACAATATGCTGAGGTGTTGCAAGATCGGGGTTTCCCATACCAAGATCTATGATATCTTCACCCTTACGTCTTGCATCCATCTTGATCTCATTTACTGTTGCAAAAACATATGGGGGCAAACGGTCAAGGCGAGCAAATTTTTTATTCATAATATTAATCCAGGATAACAGAAAAGAAGTTGTAACTTCTCAATATTTTTTATATGGTCATAATTTTCAGGGCTACATAGTTGATAACTATTTTTCATCATATCATACCTGTTAATTTTGTTACAATAAAAAACGAGTAATTTTTCTTAATCAGCATGTCATCGCAACTATCTTGTAAGGGTGATCCTGTCGACCAGTACGTTATTATTTGACCATATCTAAACAAAGATAAAACTGTGGATCTAAAAAAAGATAAAACTGTGGATCTAAAAAAAGATAAAACTGTGGATCTAAAAAAAGATAAAACTGTGGATCTAAAAAAAGATAAAATTGTGGATTGCATGACCGGTTTTAACCATACCGATTCCCCATAAATGGCCATGGATAGACCTTAAGATAAAGGCTTTGGGTGTGTTATCGGTCGTCGGAGTATTATATAATACTCCTTCCTCCCTCTGGCCTTCCCAAAACCTTTATCTTAAGGTATGGAGCATATCTCATTAACAAAACAAAGGAAAACATGCCATGCCTAATCTGTACTATGAAGCTTTCAAGCAATCAATGGAAGATCCTGATTTTTTTTGGGCAACATATGCAAAAGACTGCCACTGGTACAAAAAATGGGACAAAGTACTCGATGACTCGAACAAGCCTTTTTACCGCTGGTTCACAGGAGGAGTGGTGAACACATGCTATAATACCCTTGACTTTCATATTAAAAACGGGAGGGGGGAGCAGGCTGCCCTGATTTATGACAGCCCTGTAACAAATAGCATTAAAACCTACACGTATACTGAGTTAAGAGACCTGGTTGCAAAATTTGCGGGTGTACTCGCGTCCAATGGGGTGACAAAAGGGGACCGTGTAATCATATATATGCCGATGATTCCTGAAGCCGCCGTTGCCATGCTGGCCTGTGCCCGCATCGGAGCCATACATTCAGTTGTTTTCGGAGGCTTTGCCGCAAAAGAGCTTGCCACAAGAATTGATGATGCAAAACCTAAAGTGATTGTTTCTGCATCATGCGGCATTGAAATAGAAAAAATTATACCCTACAAGCCCCTCCTTGACGGTGCCATTGATATGGCAAATTCAAAACCTGACGTCTGCATTATTGTCCAGCGCCCCATGGCAAAAGCGGAGATGATACCAGGCCGCGATTTTGACTGGAATGACGAAATAGCAAAAGCTGCACCCCATGACTGTGTTCCTGTGGCTGCAACTGATCCCTTATATATCCTGTATACTTCAGGAACAACAGGGATTCCCAAGGGGGTTGTTCGTGATAACGGTGGGCATATGGTCGCCCTTAAATGGAGCATGAAAGCTGTTTACAACATGGATGCCGGGGATGTTTACTGGTCTGCTTCTGATCTGGGGTGGGCTGTGGGGCATTCATATATTGTTTATGGCCCCCTTTTAAAAGGCTGCACAACCATTCTTTTTGAAGGAAAACCAGTGGGTACTCCCGATGCAGGCGTATTCTGGAGGATAATATCCCAGCATAAAGTCAAGGCCATGTTCACCGCGCCCACAGCTTTCAGGGCAATCAAAAGAGATGACCCCGAAGGGGAATTTATAAAAAAATATGACCTTTCCAGATTTAAAACACTCTTCCTTGCGGGTGAAAGGCTTGATCCTGCCACATTAAAATGGTCTGAAAACATGCTCAACATTCCGGTGATAGATCACTGGTGGCAAACAGAAACAGGCTGGGCCATTGTCGCAAACTGCATGGGACTCCATTATTTTCCTGTTAAACCCGGTTCCCCCACAAAAGCAGTACCAGGGTGGGATCTTCAGGTAATAGGCAATGATGGTAAACCTGTAAAAGCCGGTGAAACAGGAGCTCTTGTTGCAAAACTCCCCCTCCCCCCGGGCACACTTCCAACACTCTGGCAAAATAATGAGCGGTTTGTCAGTTCTTATCTCCAGGAATTTCCAGGATATTATAAAACAGCAGATGCGGGCTTTATAAATAGCGACGGTTATGTTTTTGTAATGTCACGCACAGATGATATCATCAACGTTGCAGGCCACAGCCTTTCACCAGGCGCCATGGAAGAAGTTTTGTCAGATCATCCTGATGTTGCGGAATGCGCTGTTCTGGGAGTTGAAGATAATCTCAAGGGGCATATTCCTCTTGGGTTTCTTGTGTTAAAGGCAGGGGCTGCAAAAAGCCATGATAAAATTGTAACAGAAGTTATTCAGACTGTAAGGGATAGAATAGGACCTGTGGCTGCTTTTAAAAAAGCTGCGGTTGTAGCCCGCCTTCCAAAAACCCGTTCAGGCAAAATATTACGGGGGACTATTCAGAAAATAGCAGACAATAAGGAATATAAGGTACCGGCAACCATTGACGATTCTGCAATTCTTGATGAAATAAAAGAAACATTAAAAGGCATGGGATACGCAGGCTCAAAAAAATGATTACTCCATGTTTTTACAGCGCAGGGGCACTCCTCGTGGGTACCCAAAATGCTTCAAACAATCCCTCCATTTAAATATTTTTGTCTAAGATCTTCAGGAAATTTTTCTATTGCATACCTGAGCATGGTTCGGGGCATCTGGTCTAAATTGGTTTTTAAGAATTTTTCCTCCTCTCTCATATCTCTTTTCCCCACTTCCCTGAGCATCCAGCCAACAGCTTTATGAATCAGATCTTCTTTATCCTTTACAAGAATTTTAGATAATTTAATTGTATGTTCAAACTCATTCTTCTTGATAAAATAAAAAGTTCCAATTATGGCAATACGTCTTTCCCATAGATCTTGCGACATGGCAAAATCATAAAGAACTTGTTTGTTTTTATCCATGAGCCACCTGCCAGCAATTCCCGGTGCGGAGAGATCAACAAGATCCCAGTTATTGACATAT
>DAOWMW010000125.1 GCA_030642865.1 Desulfobacteraceae bacterium | reverse complement strand
TTCATCCATCTTATCCAGAAGGATTTATCAAACCCTACCAGGGACTGATAAACCCTGTGCATGGTATACCCCTTCATACTCGGATCAAGACCGAATTCCATTTCAGGGAGAATATCTGCAAGAAATCCCAGGGCATCCTTTTGCATGACCCCGAAAAACAACTGGGTAAAAGGATCTGCAGTATCGTAAAAGGACATCTTGCTCACGATATTTCCTTCTGCCCGTATAACAGCATTAATGGGCGCAACATAGGTATTAAATGAAAACCCGTACATATCCTGCTCCGGGTGCTCAAAAATCAGTGCCGGTCTTCTGGTCAAACCTTCGGATAGATTAATCGCAGGATCATCCTGGTATGTACGAAGATAATAAAAACTGACTTCTGAACATCCATAAGCTAACCTCACTTTCCCCCCATATTCCATATTATCGAAATTACTGGCAGGGACATCTTCTATCAACTCAATGGGACCTGGGGATTCATAGGAAGCACCTATTAACTTTCCCAGGGGACCATTTGCAAAATCAGGGAGGGTATACATAAGAAGCTTACTCCCATCGGAAACCGAAAGTCCATTATCATAATCGACAATGGAGCCCAGCATATCATTCATCTTTGGACCTATTCTCCCTATTCCTTCTTCCAGAAATTCAGTCAGACACGGTATCCCCCAGTCTTTTACCTCCCTAAACCCAAATGCGTATGGAGCATTATTATGATCATATGGACCCGTTGCAGATGAATCAAGAGGCGCAAACTGATGGGGACGAATATCCGGGATGGCAACAAACTGAAAATCAATGGAATTAAAAGGCCCGATCATACCTGTGGAATAATCGAGTCTTGCCATCCATAGAGGAATTGCCAGATCCTCTGGTTTGTCAAAAAACATCTTGTTGGAGTTATCCTGGGGATTTATTATATTTACAACATTAAATCCATCGGCCTCACCCCATTGAACTATCTGCCTTCCCAGACGGAGTACAATACTTTGCTGCACACCAAATTCAGAGACCAGATCGACAAATGCCTCACGAAGGTCATTTTCAACCTTTAAATCATCCTTTCCAAGTTCAAAATCCGAAGGACTTTTATCCCGTACATTATCCCATTTATCAGTTACATCAAAAACTGCATCATAGGAACCTCTGTAGGTGAGGAAAAACTTGTTCACCTGTATATTCCCAAAACCCATATTTTCAGGACGAATGGTAAGATCAAACTTCAATTCATTTAACCACTGGGAGCATGTAACCGAGTCCATGAACTTGTTCTGAAAACCGTTTGTATCCCTTAATACATAATTTGACTGCACACGACCGTGAAAATCGGTGGTTAATGCATAACTGCAATCAGAGATAAAGAATACTCCGGCGCATATCAGAAGAGTGACAACAACCAAAACTACCATTTTTTTCATTTACTTCTCCTTTAAGCAAAAAAGATTAATAAAACCGTTTTAAATTAGGCCATTTCAGGTTAGTATTAAAAATAAAGATACAGTCTGTTTTTTCTCAATACTTACGATTCAACATTAAATTGCCCAAGCTAAAACCAGGCCCATTTATTTTAAACAATTGCGGTGACCAAATTTAATTACCATGAAGAGACTCATCTGAGGTTACATAATTTATTAGCAATTATCCATTATATCTATTAAGTAATAATAGATATTAATAAAGTTACTACAAAATATGATTAAAAAATAATTCAGACATTTCCTGCCTGAATTATTTTTTAATCACACTTTGGTTTTTTAACTCTTACCAGTAATATCCCACGGTAAAGGAAAGTTCACCGATTTTAGTCAGATTAACAGGCATGGTAAAAGGGCCGGTTCCGTTGGAACTGTAGGGTGAGGCAGAAGTTCCGTTTCCACCTGTAACATCGCCCCAGAATCCCATGAATCCGAACTTGTAAAACCAGCTTGCACCTTTTTTGAACGTCACGGAAAGGTTTGTCATCCATGCATCCTCTGTATCATACATGATAAACAGTTCAGGATGAATCTTCCCTGAATTGTAATCTGTCCAGAAAAAACCTGTAAGTCTGTAATTATCATCCTGTTCCCATGGAGTATAGATCTTGTCATAATCATAATCACATATATGCTTCCAGTAAGCCTGCAAAGAGGCATTTATCATGTTATGGGAATTCAGACTTCTTATCCAGAAAGATTTATCAAATCCGAGTAAGGCCTGATAAACCCTGTGCATGGAGAACCCCTCATATCCAGGGTCACGAGTCATTTCAAACACAGAGGAAATCAAGGGGCCCAAAATGGGACCCAGGGCAGATGAAGGAAGAGTCCCGAAGAGATCCTCTGCAAATGGGTCAGAAAGGTCAAAAATTGATATCTTATCCACCATGTTACCCTCTGCCCGAATAACAGAATTTATAGAAGAGACATATGTGTTAAAGGAAAAACCATACATCTCCTGTTCAGGATGCTCAAAATAAAAAGCATTTTCATATCCATAGAGCCCACGGCTTAAATTGATTGCGGGATCATCCTGGTACGTATTAAGGTAATAAAGGCTAACCTCAGAACTTCCATAAGATATCCTGAGTTTTCCCCCATATTCCATATTACCCAGGGTGCTGCTGGGAACATCTTCATAAAACTGAACCGGGGGATGGGGTCCATAATCACCTCTAAGAAGCTTGGAAATGGCGGGAAGGGTCTCCATCATCAGCTTACTTCCGTCAGAAACGGACAATCCATTATCATATCCTATTAAATTTGCTCCAAGCCCACCCAGGTTTTGTTCCGCAAAAAGTGTAAGAGCAGGAATTCCCCAGTCTTTCACCTCCTTGAATCCAAAAGCATAGGGTGCATTATTATGACTGTATGGATCTGTGGAGGAGGCATTTAAAGGGGCGAACTGATGGGGCCGGATATCAGGAATGGCAACAAGCTGCAAATCTATGGAATTAAAAGGACCGATCATACCTGTGGAATAGTCGAGCCTTGCCATCCATAGAGGAATTGCCAAATCATCCGGTTTGTCAAAAAACATCTTGTTGGAGTTATCCTGGGGATTTATTATATTTACAACATTAAATCCATCGGCCTCACCCCACTGGACTATCTGCCTTCCCAAACGTAATACAATACTTTGCTGCGAACCAAATTCTGAAACAAAATCTACAAAAGCCTCCCGAAGATCATTTTCCACCTTTAAATCATCCTTGCCAAGCTCAAAATCACCGGGACTTTTATCTCGAACATCATCCCATTTATCTGTTACATCAAAAACAGCATCATAGGAACCCCTGTAGCTCAAGAAAATTTTCTCCAGTGATACATTTGCATAGGTCATTTTCTCAGGACGTATAGTAAGATCGAACTTAAGCTCGGTTAACCACTGGGAACATGTAACCGAGTCCATAAATTTATTCTGAAAACCGTTTGTATCCCTTACCACATAATTTGACTGCAAACGGCCGTGAAAACTTGTTCTTAAAGCATAAGAATAATCCGCATCAAGGCAAATTCCGGCTGAAACCAGAATAGCCATGAATAAACCAAACAAAAACTTCTTCATTATCAAATCCCTTACCACAGGCTTTTAAGAAAATTAATTTGTAGTCAAAATAGACTTCAAGGCGATAACAGACCCAAAATAATCTTTTAAAAGCCCATACAGCATAAAATCATTACAATACAAAAATACAAAGGACTAACAAAAATAAAATTATTACAATAATAAAATTTGAGGGGCCAAAATAATTTGTTAATTCATTCGGGGCATCATTTTGGCAGCATACACTGTTTGCTACATATAATTCAGTATGAGGAGTATAATTCTGGACCCTTAAATAATAAAACTGCAAAAAAATAATTTCGTAAAATTACTTTTACGAACTATTTTGTCCAGGTGCCAAGCCTGCCAACAGTGAACTTTTCTTTCATATTAGGAACGTTAAAGTCATAAAAAAGATCCATCCCGTAAACATCCTTGGAAGATGATCTTAAGACCGTTGCATGCTTTGTTTTAACATCGTAAAAAAGATGAAGGTTGCTGGCCTGGGTAACTCTATTATCCCAAAACATGAACTGGGGCATAAAACTGGCTGTTTTCCAGTACTCCCCTGCAATATCCCACATCAATTTATACTGTATCCACATGGTTTTAGTATCTAACCAGAATTGCATTTTACCCACATTATAATAGGGATCTTTTGGAACAGCCTCAGTAACCTGAAAAACCCTGGGAACCCATACCGAGGTCACAGGAGAATATGTAGCCTGGGTTGTTCCCTTGACTTCCCATCCGACCTTGATAAGATCAACATTTGTAACTGCTTTCCAACTGCCGTCGGGCTGTGCAACCATATTTGTTGGATGTTCAGCGCTGTATTTTGCAATACACATGAGCCCCAGTTTTTTACCTATGGGCTTCCACTTCATTTTTGAGGTATGACCCAGCCAGCCATTGCCATCATCAATGGTAAAATCAGAACCCATAAAAGGATCCGACCTGTTTGCCCCTGACATTCTCTTTGTTCTTCTTATGGCAGGGATATATACATAAAGCTCATCATCTGATCCATCTATTTTTCTGTATGTTAACTGGGCAGTTCCTGAAACATCATAGGGCTGAAGCACAACTGTAAGCTCGGTTACCATCAGTTTTTTCGGGTTGGTCTCCTTACCCTGGGGGGTTCCCCAGAAATAATACCTGTAGTAATTATTTACTATGGACCTTTCCAAACCCCCGGCTCCTATCCACTCAACAGAAAAAGGACATTTTGCAGAACCATCCCTCCCTTTGCAAAGGTCCCTGTTATGCATATATTTTATTGCTGCATCAGGATCTTTTTCAAAATCAATATTGGGAAAAGGGTACCCGTAAATCCATTCAGCAAACTTTCCTGTACCAGCCTCTATGATATTGTGATCCTTGTCAAGTGCAAATTTTCCGACATTATGTTTTGCCCCATATTCATCCCATTCAGCATCATTGCTGGCGTCATAGGTAAACTGGCCAATATTCATTATCATACGGCCGTCTTTTACCCATTCAAGAAAATCATCAGGAATAAG
>DAOWMW010000126.1 GCA_030642865.1 Desulfobacteraceae bacterium | reverse complement strand
CCCATTGCAAGAGCCTGCCTGGAGTTTATCGGGTCACCTAACAATATAAGCTCCTTTGCCTTTGGCAATCCTATTAATTCAACAAGTCTGGTTGTAGCTCCAAGGGCAGGAATAATACCTATCTTCACATCCTTTAACCCCATATTTGCATCTTCTGCCAAAATCCTGAAATCACACGCAAGGGCAATTTGGAAACCTGCACCCATGGCGGGCCCGTTAATCACTGCTATGGTAGGTTGTTCAAGGGTTTCAAGTAAGTCAAAAACCGACTGGGCATATTGTAAATGTTTCTCAAAATTTTTTTTTTCAGGCTGGCGATGATATTTCAGCATATCGTTAATATCACCACCTGAAGAAAACGCTTTTCCTGCTCCAGTGATTATAACCACGCGTATTTCTGATGTATTGGAAATAATTTTAATTATCTGTTCGAGATCATTAAACATATCTTCATTAAACGCATTTAACTTTTTACGCCTGTTTAATGTTATTGTAAAGATATATCCGTCCTGGGTGCAGAATATGGTCGAGGTTTCTGGTAGATTAACCACAGTGAACTCCTTATGAATAAGGGAAGCAGATATAGATTTTAATAAAAAAATTAATTTTAGAAAAAAAAGGTAAGGATTGGGGATGAAACAAATTCACGATCCTTAGTTCGGGGTGCCAATGTCTCGTCACTTTAAACTAACGAAACATTGGCTATGATTTTACAAATGGATTACAACAGGATTGTTATAATGAACTCTCTTATTGAGATAAGACTGCAGCGTTTTAGGCAACTGTTACATTTATTGCGGCAGGGCCTTTTCCTCCATCTTCTATGTCAAAGTTAACCTTGTCTCCATCATTAAGAGATTTAAAGCCGCTCCCACTAATTCCTGAAAAATGCACAAATACATCCTGACCTTCTTCCTGCTCAATAAAACCAAAGCCTTTTTTGTCACTAAACCATTTTACGGTACCACTCATTATACCAGTTGCCATAATATCTTTCTCCTTTAAAATAAATTCATGGTTTCAAACTTCAGGCTATGATTTTTTATATAGGCCATGGGACAATGATTTTGGTAAGGGGCATATTATATAACTCGGACAACTGATAACGCACCTGAAATCTTTATCTTGAGGTCCATAAATTTGATATTCCCTGTTGAATGAAACCTGTGTATAGATCATGGAATATAAAATTATTGATTGACAATATCCTATTTGTTAATAAAGTCAAGAATTCTATTTAAAAAATATATAGCTTTTGATAGCATACTGCAGCTTGTTAACAGAGACGCTTTTCAGCATACATCTCCATTATTGCCGAAGCTGCTGCGAATAAAAAATTGACAGGGCAGATTTCAGGGTTTTATGAATTATTCCAGTCATTCAGGGCTTTTCTCAGAGGCTCGGGGAGGATTACGGAACAACAGAGATGATTTATACAGACCAGATTCATAGTCAGATCTGTTTTTTGGGATTCAAGCTGCTGATCCCATATTTCATGTTTTAAAATAAGACTTTTTTCTGTAATTTTTATTATATTGCTAAGAATTGTAATCTTTTCGTGACACCCAAGGGGGGCTAAATATTTGCAGTGGGCTTCAGCCACTGTAAGATGGTTCCTGTTTTCCATAATAGACTGGTAGGAATACCCCATATCATCCAACATGGATTCCCTTGCCAAATCAAAAAAATGGTAATAATTCCCATGGTATACACCCCCTCCAAGATCAATTTCATAAAGAGGGACTTTCATGCTGAATTTGTGAACTCTGCTCATACAGACCTCAAGATAAAGATTTTAAGTGCGTTATCGTCGTCTAAGTATTATTATATATACGCATTCCTTCCCTCTGGCTTTCCCAAAATCATCTACAGGTTCCTTAAAATATGTTCAAGGTTTTCAGGTGTGAGGGTTGAATTTTGCAAAAATATTTTTTTTACCCTGCTTGAATGTCCTGAAATAATTTCCACAGATGACCTGGGGAGCTCCAGGGATTTAGCAAGAAAATTAATACACATTTTATTTGCGGCTCCATCCACAGGGGGGGCAGTCAGTTTTATCTTGAGGGTATCTCCGTAAATACCGGCCACCATGTTTTTCGATGACCTGGGCAGAACTGTAATTTTAAAGACCAGACCTTCTTTTTTTTTCTCGACAAAAGGCATGCTAATTACCATTTAACGCATCAGCAAGTTCTTTTTGTGAAATTGTTGCGGTGCCAACCTTTCCCACCACCAGACCTGCAGCAGTATTCGCAATTGCGGCTCCGCTTTTTAAAGAGATGCCCAGAGCAATTGCAAGACCTAAAACAGCTATTACAGTGTCGCCAGCACCTGACACATCAAAAACCTGCCGTGCCTTTGCAGAAATTTTATATGGTTTTTTATCACGTTCAAACAGGACCATACCGTCCTTTCCGCAGGTTATCAACAGACTCCCCATATCTGTTTTTTCAAGAATATGAAGCCCTGCACTGTTAAGTGTTAAATTATCCAAAATTTTTATGCCGGAGACATGGGATGCCTCTTTTTTATTTGGAGTGATTAATGAGGCACCTGCATATTTGGAGAAATCCAGCCCCTTGGGGTCGACAATTACTTTTTTATCATATTTTTTTACTATTTGAACGATTTCAGCCATGAGGCTTTCAGTAACAAGGCCTTTCCCATAATCGGAAACCATTACGAGGTCGACATCAGGTATTTTTTTTTTTAAAAATTTTTTAATATAATCTTCTGTTGAGGGCTTAATCTTTTCTCTGGATTCCCTGTCGATTCTAACCACATGCTGATTTGCAGCTATAATTCTTGTTTTTACAGTGGTCTGCCTGTTCTCTTCCCTGACAATCCCCTGGGAGTCAACCCCAAGTTCATTTAATTTTCGGGAAAGAAGCCCCCCATTATCATCCTTCCCTGTAACCCCCGCGGCCCAGACCCTGGCTCCCATGGAAATCAGATTATTTACTACATTACCTGCCCCGCCAAGGGTTACACTCTCATCTTTTACAAGAACAATCTGCACAGGGGCTTCAGGAGAAATTCTGTCGACAGTTCCCCATAAATACCTGTCAATCATCAAATCGCCCACAATAAGAATTTTACATTCTTTAAACCTTGAGATATCAATATTCATTAATTTTTCATAATCATTTATCGGAAAAAAGGCTGTTTTTTACAAGATCTAACAAAAATTTTGGGGGGCGTATTATTTTTTTATCATCACCCACGCACGCATGCCTGGTGAATCCTGTTGCAGAAGGAGTTTCATCCCCCTTAACAAAAATGCGGAAGTCAAACTTCATACCTCCCTTTACCCTTCCATCGATTTTTGTTTCCACGAGTAGAATATCATCATATTTTAAGGCTTTTATAAATTTACAATATGCTTCTGAAATAGGAAGATGGACACCCTTTTCGGTTATTTCTTTGTAGGAAGTACCTAAAGCTCTAAAGAATTCAGCCCTGCCGATTTCAAACCACCGAAAATAATTTGCATGGTAGACAATTCCAAAGCCGTCTGTATCACCATATATTACCCTGCATTCTGCGCTGTGTTTAATCATGTGTATTTTCTAATATTACCCTGAGTTCATCATAAGTATAGGTTACCGGAAGTTCGGGATACTCATTCTTTACATTCTGGGGGGGATTAAAAAGAATCCCCGTGTCAGCTTCCTTCAGCATATTAATATCATTGTAGGAATCTCCTATTCCTGTGATGGAATAGTTTAGACTCTTCAAGGCAAGTACGGTTTTATATTTTCCATTTTGCTGGCGAAGATTATAGCCTGCTATGGTTCCGTCCTGTTTAACTGAAAGTGAATGACAAAAAAGAACCGGTTTGCCAAGTTTTTCCATTAAAGGTCTTGCAAATTGAACAAATGTGTCCGAAACAATTATCACCTGGGTGCGGGTTCTTAACCAGTCCAAAAAATCAGCCGCACCTTCCAAAGGGTCCATATTTGCAATGACAGCCTGGATATCCTGTAATTTCAAATTATTTTCATTTAATATGGAAAGACGTTTTTGCATTAACACATCATAGTCGAATATATCCCGTGTTGTCAGTTTGAGTTCTTCAATTCCTGTTTTTTTTGCTACATTGATCCATATTTCAGGGATAAAAACGCCCTCCAAGTCTGAACAAACAATATTCATAGGACCTCTACTTTTTATAATTTATAAAATTCACGATCCTAATATTTACAGCAACAGGTATAATCTGAGTAACATACTGAAAAGCTTACGTATGAGCGATCGTAAAGAAAAAAATTGTTTAATGGTATATCAGAGAATGATAAAATCAAATTTCACCGATGGTTCGCCATTTATCCCATTGGATAGCTTGCAGCTCCTCTCTGACGACACGGAGAAGAGACTTCTTCGATGGGTTTCTCCTGACGTTCCATGTATGTTCTCAGGGCATCATTGATTTCCTGGTAATTACCCCCGCCCCTGGCTGTCACCTGAACGCCTCCGGTCATCTGCGCCAAAAAGTTCCTCAAAATTTCTAAAACCTGAAACTTTTCAAAAGCTTATGGAATTGAAAAATGTCCCTGCTTTTGGCGTCAGGTGTACTGGCTTGTTCGGTGAAAACAGTTTTATGCAAAAGCTAACCGACGACCTTTAGGCTGTGGGATTAGATCGTTGAATTCTTTAGCCGTATTAATCCACAAAGTCATTGCGGATTTGATGCTATCTAAGACAGACTCATGTGTGTCTCCATGTGCCATACACCCAGGAAGCTCAGGAACATCAGCTATAAAAGCTTTGTCTTCATCACTCCAGTAGATTATAATCTCATATCTATTTGTCATTCTTTACCTCCAAATTTATATTTCAGAATAATGTTACGCACCTGCTTGACTTGATATGATTTTGCCTTATTTCCATCTTTCTGCAAATTGAGTTTTTCTTCAACACCTTTTTTTCGAAAAACATGGTGACTTCCCTTGATACGCATTTCAAAGCCAAAATGCTGCAAAAGGTTAACTAAATCCAGCAAAGAGATATTGGCATCACTTGT
>DAOWMW010000013.1 GCA_030642865.1 Desulfobacteraceae bacterium | reverse complement strand
GATGTTATTGAATCCGACATAATAGTCTCAATCCCGGTAATGAAAATGCACATGCATACAGGAGTAACTCTTTCAATAAAGAATATGAAAGGGTGCCTTTGGAAAAAAAGTAAAGTCAAGCTCCATATGCTCCCCCCTGTGAAAGGGTATGATGAAAAGCCCATAGATATTGCCATATCAGATCTTGCGGAAATTCTCAGGCCGGATTTTTCAATTATTGACGGCACCGTGGGAATGGAAGGATTAGGCCCCAGCGCAGGAAATCCAAAGCCGATGGATGTTGTAGTGGCAGGCTTTGACCCCTTTGCCGCAGATGCTGTAGCGTGCAGGCTCATGGGGACGAAGGCAGAAGATATTCCCCATCTTCGCCTTGGAGCAAAACGTGGTTTTGGTATCATCGATCTAAACAAGATATCTATTACGCCGGAAAACTGGATCAAAATGGCCGTTTTTTTTTCTCCTCCCCCGAAAAACCTGGCCTTTGAATTTCCCGGAATAAATATTTATGACAAAAAATCATGCAGTGCCTGCCAGTCGACTCTTCTTCTTTTTTTAAAAAAATATCATGGTGAAATTATAAACGCTCTTCCCCAGGATAAACAAATAAATATGGTTATTGGAAAAGGTAATACTGACATTCCCCCGGACTCTTTATGCATGGGAAACTGCACAGCCATACATAAAAACAGCAAAATATTTGTCCAGGGATGTCCCCCTGTGGGGAGCGAAATTCTGAAAGCTATTTCAAAATTAAAAAATTGCAAGAAATAAACTTCCCTTTCGCAAGATTTTAACCGTACACTGCTTAGGATTCGATCGAAAATAAATTGGCAATTTTAAGTGTTGAGGCGCCTGTCTGACAAGGCGTGAAAACGCAGGAATATCAAGATATTTATACGTTTTCGTAACGCAGTCAGACAGGATGGATCGACGATTAAAATGCTAAGTTATTTTTGATCGAGTCCTTAGGATTGGGGATGAAATAAATTCACGATTCTTACGGTCTATATTTAAAAGGTTTCTTTTTTGAATAAAATACAGATAACCAAAGAGATCAGTCTTTTAGAGCAACATAAGTTTCCTAATTGTAATTCTCTTCTTATTGAGGATGATATAGTTCTTATGATAGATGCCGGTTTTGGGAATGAGCTGCTTAAAAAATTTTTGCAGGAAAACAGAATTGATATTCTGATCACAAGTCATGTCCATCCTGATCATGTTGCAGGGAACAGCATTATCTCCAACTTATCTTCGGCAAAAATATTTGTTCCAAAGCAAGATCTGGGACTCTCTCAATCTTTGGATAAACTTAAGAAAAAAATCGGTATAAAGGGAGAATCCGTGGAAAATACCTGGGACATAATAATAAAAAATACCGTTGATTTTCAAGGAGATACGTATGGAAATGAAAATACTTATCAAGATGGATATATTTTCGATTTGGGGAAAGTCAAGTTAAAGGCCATTTATGCGCCAGGTCATTCTGATGGCCATTACTGTTTTTTTGCTGAAGATGAAAACCTTTTATTCGCTTCAGATCTCGGCTTTGATACATTTGGACCCTGGTATGGATATCTGGATTCCAATTTAAGCGACTACATGAACACACTGGAATCCATCAAAAATATCAATATCAAAAAATGCCTTTCAAGTCATTTTGATAATGTTATCCACGATATTAATATATGGCTTGACAGGTGTTTTAAAATAATATCTAATAGGGAAAATCAAATAATCAGATTGCTTCAAAAAAAACCTGCGAGCATTATTGAATTGGCCAAAAATCAGATAATCTATAAAAATATAGAGAGACTTGAATGGCCAATGAATGAATTCGTATTATTTTTTGAACAAAACATGCTCAGGCAACATTTAAATTTATTGCTAAAAAGTGGGAAAATTAAACAGGAAAACAAAAACTATTTTGGTGCATAGAAAATAAATATTTTTTTCTCCGAAAAGATATCAACAGCAATATCACTTGTTGCTATATGCCTATAGAGTCTGGCTTTACCGCGTCAATACCTTCCTGAATTTTCCAGGGTTTATTTAAATAAAATTAAATAAAACTTCCCTTTACCAATTTAATATGTTAGTGTGCCATGCAAATTAAGGCCGGTCAATTGGCTGGCCGGTTTCGTTCTAAAGGGAAAATCCATTTGTCAAAGTGGCGACCTTAAGTTTGAAACCATGAAAATCTTTAATCCTTAAAAGGAGGACGTCACTATGGCTAACGGAATTGTAAAATGGTTTAATAACAGTAAGGGATTTGGTTTTATTGAACAAGAAGATGGTCCGGATGTTTTTGTTCATCATTCAGGAATCAATTCAACCGGTTTCAAGTCTCTGGATGAAGGGGACAAAGTTACCTTTGACATTGAACAGGGTCCAAAAGGTCCAGCAGCAATCAATGTCACTGTAGTTTAGAGAAATAATTTTTAGTTTAAAAAGGCACTCCTTTGAATTATGAAGGGTGCCTTTTTTTAATGGCCTTGCAAAAAACCGGAAGAGCATCATTCCCATGAGTCTTGTCAGCGGCTCCGGGACGGGAACCGTTTATGCTGGTGCTTATCTTGTTAATAAAGTGATATTTCCTCTGCGTAATCGTTTCCACTCAACATATTGTTAATAAATGGGGCCCCAAAATTTGAGGAATCAAAGTGAAAAAAAAAGTATTGCCCCCATCATTTAGCCTGATTAAAAAAGGGAACAGACTAATATACATCCGGAATACATATAAAGAACGATTGTTGAGCCAGGGGATAGAAAATCCGGCCAGATTTTTGAAAAATAATAAATCGGTTATTTTCTACGCTGGAAGGGACCCTGTTCCATCTGTCCTGATTGACAAGACTGATAATGAAAGAATGGTTATAAAACATTACACCCACGGCGGATTTACCCGTTTTTTTAACAAAGATGTTTTCTGGGGGAACCCCAGGCCATTAAAAGAATTATTTTTTGTGGAAAAGGTAATCTCGTTAAATATCCCCACCTATGAAATACTGGCTCTGGTAATAGATAAAATGCCCTTTTTTTTTTACAGGGCTGATTTAATCACAAAGGAGCTTTCCGGCGGGGTTGATCTGAAAACCTGTTTTGAAAATTTGTCCACAAAACAGGGGAAAACCTGGATTAAGGAGAAACGGGAGGTCATAAAATCGGTGGCAGGGGCCATCAGAAAAATGCATTCCGCAGGAATATATCATGCTGATCTTCATCTGAAAAATATTATAATCAAAAAAAATATTAACTTCCCTTCTGTACCATATATAATTGATTTTGATAATTCGAGTATAAAAAGAAAATTAAGCCTTAAAAAAAAACTGAAAAATCTTTTTCGATTTCACCGTTATATTGATAAAATAGATAAAAAAAACATACTTCTTTCAAAAAGTGATTTTTTAAGATTTTTTAAAGAATATTTTAATAATGGGAAGAGCACAGATCAATATTTACGCGAATATCTGCACGGATATTCAAAACACATAAAAATCCACAGATTATGGAAACCAGGGCAAAAAGATCCCGGATAACAAAAATATTACGCACATGGTTGAGCCTTATAAATACTGATTCCCCTGAGATTTATCTGGTGGGTGGATCTGTAAGGGATTACTTTCTTGCAAGGAGTATAAATGATATCGACCTGGCCTCCCCTGACCCTGAAAGAACTGCATTTCAAATAGCAAAAAGTAAAAATGCCAGGATTGTATTGTTTACAAAAAAAGCTGACCAGCCATGTTACAGGGTAATAGATCGAGCAAACAGGTTATTATTCCTCGACATATCCCAAATACAGGGCGGGTCCATCTGTTTTGACCTCAAACAACGTGATTTTACAATAAATGCCATGGCATTCAGGGTCGGCCCCAAAGGAGAAACAGAAGAGCTCATAGATCCATTGAATGGTCTTTTAGATCTTGAAAAAAAAATCATCAGGGTTACCGGAGAAAAGGCATTTCCATCTGATCCTGTGAGAATTCTGCGGGGATTCAGATTCGCGGCGGAACTTGATTTCACCATGGATAAAAAGACCTTGACCGAAATAAAAATTCATGCTGAATCCCTTACATCTTCACCGGGTGAAAGAATTTTGTACGAACTGATAAAAATTTTCAGTTTTGATAATAGCAGCAATTTTGTAAAAATAATGGACAATACGGGGTGTTTGGAGAAAATTTTTCCTGAAATCAAAAAGATGAGGGAATGTTTCCAAAACGGTTACCACCACCAAAATGTATGGTCTCATTCCATTAAAGTCCTTGAAAAATGTGAGGATATAATAAAAAAAAGAACAAAATTTTTCGGACCCCATGCAAACAAAGTCTTTGAAAACCTTTTGTCAGATTCAAAACTCCCCTTAATAAAAATTGGAGCCCTGCTCCATGATGCTGGAAAACCTCAAACCAGAGCTTTGGACAAAAAATCAGACAGGCTCACCTTTTACGGCCATGAAAAAACAGGTGGAAAAATCGTGGGGGGAATTGCCTCCAGGCTCCGCATGTCAAAGAGAGACTCTTTTTTTCTCCAGCTTCTGGCAAGTGAACATATGCAGCCGGTCAGAATAGCAAATGATAAAACCAGCGAAAGAACCCGTGTTCGCTGGTTTAAAAAGGTTAAAGAAGATGTTGTACCCCTGGTTATTCTTGCAATGGCCGATGTAATGAGTAAACAGGGGCCATTATCTGTGGAATCGGAAAAAAAGAAACGCCTGAAAATGCTGACAGAATTAGTTTATGAATATTACGAAAAAGGGAAGAGCAGGATTGAACAAAAAAACCTGATTTCCGGAAAAGATATTATTCCCCTTGGTATCTGCCCAGGCCCCGCCATGGGCATGATCTTGAAAAAGATCAGGGAAGCCCAGGAACTGGGGCTTCTAAAAACAAAGGATGAAGCACTTGCCATGGCAAAAAAACTCAACAGGGACAATTAAAATCAGTGCTGTCCGGTTAGGAAATTGCAAAAAAGACAATACGGAAAGTTTAATTGTTTTTTCCGCTATTAAAGAATAAATTTCTTGAATTTCTAAGTTTGCTTCGCAAAAATTACGAAACTCGCTCGTGCCTCGCTCAAACAATCGCAATTTTTTGGCTACGCTGCACTAAGAAATTCTAAGAAATTTATTCAATACGCTACAAAAACAAGTAAACTTCCCTCTTGCAAGATTCTAACCAGACACTTCTGAGGAAAACCAGGATTCCAGAATAAATAACTGGTCATTCAGGGGCTTGACATATTCCTTAAATGATGTTGAAATTATTATTCTTTGGCGATGTGACTTTTGCTATAATTTTCGTTTGGGCTCTATCTTGTTTAAAAAATTTTAATTCAAAAAAAGTAAGGAAGATTAAAATGGATAAAATTTGGGTTATGGTAAACGGCATTCCGGGTAATGTTGCTGTAAATATTGCCAAACATATTTTAAAAGACAGCAGGTTAAAACTTATCCCCTTTTCCATGACCGGGCCGGAAATTATTGAATCCAGATACAATATTGATGGTTGCTCCATTGATCTTTTAAAGCCTGATGTGCGGGATGATAAAATAAAAAAAATTATTAAGAATAAAAAATCGTTTATAAGTGTCGATTATACCCATCCATCAGCGGTTAATGAGAATGCTGAATTCTACTGCAGGCATAATCTTCCTTTTGTAATGGGAACAACAGGAGGTGATAGAAAACTGCTGGGAAATACTGTTAAAGAATCTTCCATATCAGCGGTAATTGCGCCGAATATGGCAAAACAGATTGTAGGTTTTCAGGCCATGCTGGAATGGTGCGCAGATAGATTCCCCGGAATTTTTTCAGAATATTCCCTCGAAATTCGAGAAAGCCATCAAAAAGGGAAGGCTGATACAAGCGGAACAGCAAAAGCCGTGGCAAAATCTTTTGTGAAAATGGGAATTGATTTTTCAGAAAACAATATTATTCAGGAACGGGATCCCAAAATTCAGAAAACCGAATGGAATATACCAGACGAATATTTAAAAGGACACGGATACCATACATATACCCTTATATCTGAAGATAAAACTGTCAAATTTTCTTTTACCCACAATGTCAACGGCCGCGATGTTTATGCCAGGGGAACCATTGATGCAATTTTGTTTCTTTTTGGCAAAATTGCTGTTCAATCACAGGGAAAAGTCTATACAATGGTGGATGTATTAAAAAAGGTATAAGGACATGAAAAAAAAAATTATTTACACTGCTTTATCATTAATGGTTTTTATTTTACCCTTGTTTGCAGAAGAGTTGTATCCCCCAAGGGGTTGGAAAGACCGGTTAGACCCCCTGGCAAGTCAGGAAGCTGTAACCGGGGGTGAGATCCTGATTTTTGCGGGGCAATATCCCAAAAGCCTGAATTATTATCTTGATAACAATGTTTTGTCTGCTGAAATTTTCAGCTCCATGTATGACACCCTGCTGGGTGTCCATCCCCTTACCCTGGATCATGAACCTGTCCTTGCTTCGGCCTGGTCCATCTCCAGCGATAAAACGAAATTTACCTTTTATATCGATAAAAATGCTCTATGGAGTAATAACAAACCTGTTACAGCATATGACGTTAAATTTACATATGATGTAATTATGAATCCAAAAAATCTCACAGGCCCCCATAAGGTGGAGATGGAGCGCTTTTACCCTCCTGTTATAATTGATGAAAGAACCATATCTTTTACAGCAAAGGATGTTCACTGGAAAAATCTCGGTTCCGTGGGGGGGCTTCATATCCTCCCTGAAAATGCCATGAAAAACATGGATTTCAACAAGATAAACTTTTCTTTTCCTGTGGTTTCAGGTGCCTGTGAACTGGGAAAGATCAGCGAGGGCATTTCCATTGCTTTAATGCGAAGGGAAAACTGGTGGCGCCGTAACAGACTAAGTGTTAAATCAACAGGCAATTTTGAAATATTAAAGTTCAAATTCTACGCAGAAAGGGAGAATGCTTTTGAGGCCTTCAAAAAAGGGAGAATAGATATTTTTCCGGTATATACTTCGCGTATATGGGTCAATGAAACCGGTGGGGATAAATTTTTAAAAAACTGGATAGTAAAACAGAAAATTCATAATTGCCGTCCCGTAGGGTTTCAGGGCTTTGCCATGAATTTAAGAGAATTTCCCTTTGATGATAAAGAGACAAGAATGGCCATGTGTTATCTCCTGGACCGAAAAAAAATGAACACCACCTTGATGTATGACCAGTATTTTCTGCACAAATCGTACGTGGAAGACCTTTATACAAGAGATAATCCCTGCAAAAATCCTCCATTTAAACTGGACAGGGATAAAGCAGGAAAATTATTAAAAAATGCCGGATGGATCGTAAATCCAAAAACAGGATTTCTGGAAAAAAATAAAAAAAAGTTTTCTTTCAAGTTTTTAACAAGGAATGCAGGTTCTGAAAAATTTATTTCAATTTATGCCCAGGACCTTAAAGATGCGGGGATTGAACTGATTATAAATAAAAAAGACTGGGCAGCCTGGGCAAGGGATATGGATGAATTCAACTTTCAGATGACATGGGCTGCATGGGGGTCAGGTATTTTTAAAGATCCAGAGGGGATGTGGTCGTCAAAAGAGGCTTCCAGAAAAGGGGGTAGTAATATCACCGGTTTAAAGAACAGCAGGGTTGACGAATTAATAGACCAGCAAAAACATATTTTTGATGTGAATAAAAGAAATGAAATTTGCAGGGATATAGACAAAATTGTTTATAATGAATACCCTTACGTACTTTTATGGAATATTGACTATACCAGATTATTATACTGGAATAAATTTGGAACCCCGGACTCTGTTCTTTCCAAATACGGAGATGAAAGAAGTGCTTACTGGTACTGGTGGCTCGATGAAGACTCAAGAGACGATCTTAAAAGCGCCCTGGAACACAAAAACTTTATAACGCCAAAGCAGCCGGCTGTAGATTATTTTAAATAACATGGCAGTTAGCCAAAATGATCACAGGATGTTTTGCTATTATACGTTTTCACCACTGGGTGTTATTTTTCAAGGCTAACAGCTAATACCAAACCCCACAGGTCGCGATTATTTATATAAAAGGGAGAATAAAATTGGCACTCTTAGAAAGAAACAAACATATTAAAGCAGATCTTATTGAAAAAGGGATTTTAAAAATAGATATATCGATGATAGATAATGTTCATCAGATCTCCACAAGTTTTATTATTTCTTTTCCTGAAAAAATGATTAAGCATGCAGAAGCAGACTTTAAAAGAGCTCCTTATCTTGGAGTCTGTAAATTGATGAGTAAAAAAATGAAAAACCTCGAGGGGATAAAGCTTGATCACGGATTTACGCAAAAGGTTGTTCGTGCTGTGGGGGGCGAAAAAGGGTGTCACCATATTGTTGATCAAACTCTGGAAATGGCAAAAAGCCTGTCACAATTTATAGATAAAGCCTATAATATTCCCATTAACGATTTACTGGACAATGCCCCTTTACTCAGGGAAAAAGTTCTCGAGGTTTATCCTGAAGCCAAAAATATGTGCTGGGCCTATAACCTGGACAACAACCATCTTTTTACAAAAGAGATTAAATGCGGGCTTAAAGGAAACCTTATTATATAGGGTAAAAGGGACACAGGGGATTGGATGGGGCAACCACAAGGGATTTGCCCCTACGTGTGTTAATTTTTAAAGGGGGAAAAGGTGGTCACATCTTTTTTAAGATGTGACCACCTAAAATTTATTATGAAAGTACCATTATTAGACCTTAAACTTCAATACAAAACAATAAAAGAAGAAATTCTGAAAGTTACCCAGGATATTTTTGAAAGCCAGTATTTCATCCTTGGACCCCATGTGGAGACCCTGGAAAAAGATATAGCCAGCTATTGCGGCACTAAACATGCTGTTGGAGTCTCCTCTGGTTCCGATGCCCTGATAATATCTCTTATGGCCGCAGGTATAGGGGATGGGGACTTTGTTCTCACCACCCCATATACTTTTTTTGCCACAGCAGGTTCCATATGCAGGGTGGGGGCAAAACCGATTTTTGCAGACATTGATGCTAAAACCTGTAATATTGACCCGGAAAGTATAAGGAGGGTTATTGATACCTTAAGCGCCAGGGAGAAAGCAGGATTAAAGGGAATAATCCCTGTGCACCTGTATGGCCAGTCTGCAGATATGTCTCCTGTTCTTGATGCTGCAAAGGCTTATAACCTTGTTGTAATAGAGGATGCTGCCCAGGCCATAGGGGCTGAATATGAAAAGAAACGTGCAGGTTCCATGGGGGATTTTGGATGTTTTTCTTTTTTCCCGTCAAAAAATCTGGGAGCCTTTGGAGACGGAGGAATGGTAACAACAGATTCGGATGAATTTGATCATAACCTGAAAATTCTCAGAAATCACGGAGCAGAACCAAAGTATTATCATAAAATTGCAGGGGGAAATTTCAGGCTCGATGCTCTCCAGGCGGCAATTGTCTCTGTTAAGCTTAAACATCTTGATTCATGGACAAAGGGTCGCCGGAAAAATGCGTTAAAATACAGGGAGCTTATCATAGCTGCGGGCATTGGTGAACTTGTTATCCTTCCTGAAGAAAGGGAGACCCGCCATATTTACAATCAGTTTGTAATAAGTTTAACTGAAAAACGAAATGAACTCCGCCTGTTTTTGCAGGAATCAGGAATAGGAACAGAAATATATTACCCTGTTCCTTTACACCTTCAGGAATGTTTCCGGGACCTGGGATATAAAAAAGGTGATTTCCCTGCATCTGAATATGCGGCAGAACATACACTTGCTCTCCCTGTATATTCTGAATTATCGGATGATCAAATGGAATATGTTGTGGATAAAATCAGCGCATTTTATATGTAAGAATCATGAATTTTATAAATTACCCATAATTGCGCCGGGCTTGTGGTCGTCTTCAAGGCGCATCAAGGGTTGCATACTCGGAGCATTTTGGGCGCCCACAGGGGGATGCCCCTACGCAATTTTGGCCATTGATGCGACACAAAAGACGGGCACAAGAACAAGTAATTATGGGTAATTTATTTCATCCCCAATCCTATAACACGTTTTTTTTGCGCCATATTTTTGGGCTTATATACTGGTCTTCGAGGGACCATATTCCCCTGTGGTCTTTTTTTGCCTTTTTTTCTGCTTTTAAGTATTGACGCATATCAAAACCTTTGGGAAATTTTTTTCTATTATACACCTCGGCCAGGCCGGCTTTCACCATTTCAAAGCCTGCGTTTACGTTCCCCACAAAAATTTCTGCAAGCTGCCGGTTGTAGCGATCAGTACCATAGCTTTTTATGACAATGGTTTTCCCTTTTATCATTTTTTCCAGATAATTCCCGGCTTCCCTGCAAAAGGGCTGCCCATTTTTCCCCTTTTTACCTGTTTCAGGAGCATCAATCCCTATAATTCTGATTCCTATTTCTATTTTTTTATATGATGCTATAAAACTGTCCCCGTCAAAAACCTTTATAACTTTAAAAAATTCAGATTTGTTCCCGTGGCCATACCTCCTTTTACAGATCAATTGGGGATTCGGTTTTTTTTTAACTACCCCTTTTTCGATCCGTGCAATATCTTTTTTCTGGTAACCTGTAAGGGAGCCGTATTGAAAACATTTTATTAATTCGTCCTCTTCCCAAACTCTTACATTATTTATTTTATTTCCGTTTTTTAAAAAAATTGTATCTGCACGAACAGAAAACAGGGGGAGGAACAAAAATATGAATAAGAAAAAATATCTATTAAACCGTATAATCATCGCCTGCTATCAATTTAAAAAAAACCCCCTGACTCCGGGCTGTAAACTGGAAATCAGGGGGAATTATGGGTAATTTATTTCTACGACAATAAATTATTGTAACTATTCAGCCAATATCTACAACAACAGGTATAATCTGATTATACCTGTTGCAATACTCTGAATCAGTGTAGCTGAGCAGTTACAAATTATTTATATAACGGTCTATATCCTTATACCGCCAGAAACATCAATGGTAATCCCTGTAATCATATCATTTTCAACAATATATCCAGCGGTATGGGCTATTTCTTCAGGTTCTCCCATCCGTCCTATGGGGATCATTTTTTTGAATTTTTCCAAAGCAGCAGGATTCATATCCTGTAGAACCATGGGGGTCGCAATAAAACCCGGGGCTATTGCAGCAGATCTGATTTTATAACGTGCCAGCTCCTTTGACCATATCACAGCAAGGGCTGCAACTGCAGCTTTTGCTGCACTGTAATTAGTCTGTCCGGCATTACCGTGCCTGGCGATTGAGGAGATGGGTATAATCACGCCGCCATTACCGCAATTTACCATCTGTACGGCAGCTTCCCTTCCAGTAAGAAATACACCGGTCAAGTTTACATCGATAATTGCCTGCCACTGGGCAAGGGTCATTTTGCTTGTAACCTTTTGGGTTTTTCTGTCTACTTTTACAAGAAGGCCATCCCGCAGAATTCCAGCATTTAATACAGCAACATCGAGTCTCCCTGTTTCATCAACAATTTTCTGCATCAAACTTTCCACCTGATCTTCTTTGGATACATCACAGGGGATACCAATGGCTTTACCACCTTTTTCTTCAATTTTCTTAACAGCCTCTTCAATACCAGGTCCAGGAATATCAGATATAACAGCAGTTGCTCCTTTAGACGCAAAAAGTTCTGCCATGGCAAATCCTATTCCTCTGGCACTTCCGGTGACAACTGCAGTTTTTCCATTTAAATCCATCTATATTCTCCTTTATTAAACAAAATATATTAAAAAATCAGCCCTTAAAAAAATATTTAAAAGACTTATAGCAAGTATTCAGCTACACCGACTCAAGTGTCAATCATACTTGTTGCAATACACTGCAATCAGTAGAGCTAAATAGTTACAAACAAATAATAAGTATAAATATATCTTATTTAATATATTATCAATTTTTTTTTTTAATACTGCCAAAAAAAGTAAGGCAATTAGTAAGCGCTCTATTAACACCATCTTTTCAGGACATCAAATTCGTGCCATAGTAAGTTAACTTTTACATTTAAGGTAACTTATTAAATTATGGCAGATCAGTTACAGAAACAAAATTCGTATCAGGAACCGCGGCAAACATGGCAGACACATACCATGAAGTACATTCGGAGGCTTTATAAATTTGAAAAAAATGCCAAAAATATAAATACCTCTGGTGATCAATTTCAGGATTTATCTTTTTTCCTGGGTGGGTCAATTTTAAGTTGTAAAAAACAGATTAACGGAGTGAAACTATTTGTATGAACATCTATAGTTAGTCTCCATCCCAAAATGAGGATTTACTTGACATAAAAATAAAATTTAATTATTAAAATAAATAATTTGATAAATATTATGTTATGTAACTAATATTTCGTTCTTTGAAAGTTGAAAATAATTATTTATTCTTACTTCAACAATACCGTTTAAACTATCATTGCAGAATTGGCGCAAAACCAATGGATTATATTTTATTGAATCAACAACTGATCCTGTTGAGACTGTCATATCATACCCTCTGTGTAGTTGAAATGTAACTGGGAATAAGAGCATAAACTATTTGGGATAAAGCTTCATGGTAAATCTTATCTGCTGGAAAGTTATAAATATTCATCCCCAATCCTTAGGACTCGATCAAAAATAACTTAGCATTTTAAGCGTCGATCCATCCTGCCTGACTGCGTTACGAAAACGTAT
>DAOWMW010000030.1 GCA_030642865.1 Desulfobacteraceae bacterium | reverse complement strand
GTTTCGTCGTTTCCGCCATGGTGACGTTGCCTGCCCAGGTTATCTCGATGATTATGCATTCCTGATATGGGGACTTATCGAATTATATGAGGCCACTTTTGAAATCCATTATCTTGAAGAGGCTGTTGCCTTGAATAAAGCAATGATAGATATCTTCTGGGACAAAAAGGGCTGGGGGCTTTATTTCACAGGAAAAGGGAATGAAACTTTAATAACACTTAGTAAAGATGCCTGTGACGGGGCTTTGCCTTCGGGGAACTCAGTGGCTGCCCTGAATTTTTTGCGCCTGGGCCGCATAACAGGAAATGTTGATTTGGAACAAAAAGCGGAGCAATTGATTCGATCTTTTTCCATGGATGTAAAGGGATCTCCAACTGGATATACTCAGTTACTGGCCGCTGTTGATTTTATTGCCGGCCCAGCGCAGGAAATTGTTATTGCGGGAGATCCTGCTCACAAGAGTACCCAGGCCCTTATCAGAGCTGTTCAGGAAAAGTTTCTGCCCAATAAAGCAGTACTGCTTTATAATAATGATTCAAAAGGGAAAAGACTTGAGGCTTTATCCCCTTTTGTCCAGGGGATGAGACCTGTAAATCAGGAACCGGCCGCCTATGTGTGTAAAAAGTATGCCTGCCAGTTTCCTGTAACGGAAGTGGACAGATTAAACTCATTGCTCAACATTAAAGATTAGGAGTTTACCATGTTCAGCATAAATTAGGATTGGGGATGAAATAAACATTTTGGGCACCCACAGGGAGATGCCCCTACGCAATTTTGGACATTGATGCAACACAGAAGACGGACACAAGAACAAGTAATTATGGGTAATTTATAAAATTCACGAGCCTAAATCACTATATATATGCCATATATTTGTTTGCACAAACCATCGTGAGGGAAGATCAATATCATGCGCCGATGATAACACCCCTCTCATTGGAAAAATCAGATCAACTTGATGAAGATGTCATGGGAAAAAAGGATTAAAAGCAAAGCTAACCCAATTTACACGAAAGGAGAACAATATGGACAAGCGATCCCTGCAAATACTGTCAGCTGTTTTTATTATTTTTTTTACTGTTTCTTCTGCCCCAGCCCACTGCGAGATTCCCTGCGGTATCTACAATGACGGGATGAGAATCAATATGATGGCCGAACATATAAAAACTATTGAGAAATCAATGGTGCAAATCCAAAAGCTTACCAGCAACAAAGAAATGGATTATAATCAGATGACCCGCTGGGTTATAAATAAGGAACGCCACGCCGATGAGCTTCAAGAGATTGTGACTCAGTATTTTATGACTCAGAGAATCAAGCCGGACGTAAAAGAATATTCCAAGAAGTTAATTTCGCTGCATAAAATATTGATCTTTGCCATGAAATGCAAACAGACGACTGATCTCTCCCATATCAGTACTCTCATGAACCTTTTAAAAGAATTTCGAGGTCTTTATTTCGAAGGGGGGAATTAAATAACTCAACAGGCTGTTACGGAATAAAATTTTCTTCAAGTTCAAGGCAAAAAATTGGGGGAGGTAAAAACAAGCCTCTATCTTGAGTCCATATTCAAAGCCCTCGTCTGGGGAAGGCTATATTTATTGCAGAGCCACAGGTTCCTATGGCTTTTTCAACGGCATTGAATACGGAATGATGCAGGCCTGTGGAGAAGGCTTTAATATCCTGGATGCTTCTCCCTCTTTGGGCGAGCCCTTAATTCCATTCCTCTTCAAAGCCGTCAACCAGAAGAATCACGCGGCATTTTTTTAAAAAAGCAAGATTATTTGATATTTTTCGAATTTTAGCTGCATCAGCATTACTAATAACAATATCAGAATATTTCCTGCTGCCTACATTTAAGGCCTTCACTGTTAAAGGATTATGGGCAATCCTTGGGGCTTTTAAATCGTAATCAAAGGCGTCGTGTACGTATCCACACATACCGTGCTGAACAGCAAACTCACGGCTTGCAAAGGCTGGCCCATAAACTTTTTCCCCTGTTTCATCCATTATACGAATAACCATGGCAGGATTAATCTTAATACCCCTGGCATCAACCAGAAGTCCAGTAAAAACAGCCTCGGATGGTACGTTTGCGGAAAAAGAGCTTTTGGAACCAATCTGTTTAACTGGTTCAATCTGCCTGATACCCGAGGGTAGAAAAAGCTGTGTAAATCCTCCATACAAACTCATCTGCAAAACAATTTCCACGGTTCCATCGGACAAATATTTCTGTTTTACAATTTGAGCAGCTCCAATCATTTCCTCCACCTTTGAATGGAGCAGACTATTTTTCATAATCAATTGACCGACTTTTGATTCTGAATCTATTCTCACCTCTTTTACTGTTTCAAAAAGATTATTCAAGGCATCCTGTTTTGCCAATTTTATGGACTCATTCTCTATTTTTTCATTGGAAGGCATTTTTGAAAATGGCTCACTTGTCCCCCTGGCTTCAACGATCCCTTTGCTCCAGTTGATACCCCCTGTATCAAACAATTCAACCAGATCATCTGTACCGTTGCAATAAGCAAAGGGAGAAAAAAATAAGAAAAAGCTACAAATCAAAGTAGAGCTTTTTAGAATAAAACCAGCAGGGCTATTCATATATTTTTTTAAATTTTTCAATGGCTCTTTGAACCTCATCTAGCCCGCCTGATTTCTCGGGCAAATCTGGGGCATCTATATTATAAACAGTTTTTATGCGATTAATATTAAATTTATTTTTGGGAAACACCGGATCAGGTTCAATTTTTTCTGTAATAATTTTCCGAAATAAAAAATCGTTTTGATAAAATTCCACCTGCCAGGGATACCACACCCGGCCAGTCTTCTTCCAGAAAAGATACCGTATATCGAGTAATCCTTCCCCTGAATCAATTTCACGGGGCGCCAGCATCCACCTTGCAGGGATAAAGGTCTCTTTGTCTATCCACAACTGGGGAACTGTTATGTCCGGATATTCAGCACCAATTATATAGACAACTTTTCCATCAAGGCGCCCCAGGCTGGAAACAGAGAAATCGATTCCAAGCTCTGCAAGCCTGTTTTCCAGTAATTCCCTGGAATTATAAAGAATTATATCTTTATAATAATCAAGCTCCGTTTCAACTTCAGAAGTTATCTGCCCATCAATCAAGGTTATGGATAAATTCTTCGAGAGTATATGGTGTCTTTGGGTGTTTTCAGAGACTATATCTGACCGAAAGTTTTCAGGAAATAAATAACTTAAAGTTTCATCAAGCTCCAAAGGTTTTTTCCCATCTGCAGAATCATAAATTATCAATTTTTGTAAGATAAGAAGTCCTTTACTTTTCCCCACTTTTTTCGACATTAACTCAAGGAGGTGGGAGCCATGGAGAACATATCCATTTGCATATGCGCCCATATAAAAAAAAACCAGAATTCCTGAGAAAAACCCAGGGAAAGATTTTTTCAAAAATGCCAGGTAATACACTGTTTGTCACCCTTTTTTGTTTTTGCCCGCTATCTTGAGCTTATTACATATTTTCATATCAGTGGGAAATGCCATCATATCCTCCGGCAAAGCATCCAGATGGAAAAAACGGGCATCCACAGCATCCGAACCTGCTTTTAATTTTCCAGCAATATATTTGCCGATGAACCATATCCCCACAGTCTGTTTTTCGGGATCATGAAAGTTTGAATGTACGTCAAAAACAGACCCGGCTTCCACATCCAGCCCGGTCTCCTCTTTAAATTCCCGCCGGGCTGCCGCCCTGACATCTTCACCCCACTCAACATGCCCGCAAGGAATACACCACATGCCGCCATAAGAACCCGACCGTTTTACTAAAAGCACTCTGTCTTTATCAAGAAGAATAACCGCAACCCCCACAGTCGGATTATCATAATAAATAAGGTCACATTGTTCACAATAAAATCTTTCAGAATCCTTAATCGTTTTTGTTTTCAAAAAAGAACCACAACAACGGCAATAATTTATACTCATAAACCTTCCTCCCTTTTTATCCCCAGGCTCCAGGCTCCAGAATACGGTACCAGGGGACTAAAAAGAATAACCCGGAGCGTAGATATCAATGAGCACAGCAAATATTTCAAATTAATATGCTTGATTTATCACGCAAGTAATTGTATTTTAGCATGTTTAAGAATACTTCAGGTGATTTTTTAACAATTTAGGCCATTACAAAAAAAAATACAAGGTATATAGACCGTCACATAAAAAAATTCACTCCGTTAGGATTGGGGATGAGATAAATTACCCATGATTGCGCTGGGCTTGTGGTTGTCTTCAAGGCGCATCAATGGTTGCATACTCGGAGCATTTTGGGCACCCACAGGGGGATGCCCCTACGCAATTTTGGCCATTGATGCAACACAGAAGACGGGCACAAGAACAAGTGATTATGTGTAATTTATAAAATTTACGATCCTTAGGGTTCATATATGCCAATCAATGAATAATCAGATTAAATCAGGTTAAATTATTATGGATCTTTCTTTAGATAAATTCGCCAAGCGCCTTACTCTACCCCCGGATCTTGTTTTGCGGTGGATACGCGAGGGAAAAATGCCTGTGTATATTAAAAAAGGGAATATTTGCAGGTTTAACAAAACTGTTATTACCAAATGGGCTAAACAGCATAATATGTTAAATTCCAGGGAGAAAACCAATAATATTAAAGATAACCAAACTGAACCTCAAAGCCTTACCACTGCAATGAAAACAGGAAATGTCCTTTATAATATTACCGGAAATAATGCTGAAACTGTATTAAAAGAGGCTGTTGATAAAATAACAACTATGCCGGCCAGTCTGAAACCCGAGTTATATGAAAAACTGATGGAAAGAGAATATATAGCATCTACGGGAGTGGGTAAAGGAGTTGCAATTCCCCATCCCCGCAGTCCAATGCTAAAGACTTTAAAAGCACCCCTTATAACCACATGTTTCCTGGGCAAGCCCATAGAATTTAATGCTGTTGACGACAAATATGTTTTTATTCTCTTTATTCTGCTTTCCCCCACGCTCCCTATTCATCTCCAGCTTCTTTCGGAACTCTCTTTTCGTTTACGTGACAACAACTTTATAACTTTTCTCAAGTCAACACCACAACCGGAAAAACTTTTTACAGAATTGGCCGAAGCAGAGGCTAAGCAGGATGCCGCAAATATTTTTTAGGGGCTGATCATAACATCGGCTATCAGTCAAAATTAAAATCATGCCCATTTTCAGGTTAATGTTCCATGAAAATATTATCTTCATTACAAACCCCTACAAAATTAAATTTTTTCCATTCTGACGACCGTATGTTATTGATTTTTATCGGTTCTATCATCGGAGCATGCAGCGGCACAGCAGCAGCGGCTCTAAATCATTTTCTTCACATTGCCTTTACCTTTTTCTATCCAATCCGCCACCACTGGTGGGCATTCATCTTTCCTGCATCAGGGGCTTTTCTGTCCGCTCTTTTTCTAGGAAAAATCGTTAAAGACGGGGCTGGCCATGGTGTCCCCGAAGTGATCTACAGTGTCTCCCGCCATGGAGGCCTTTTACGTTTCAGGTCAAGTTTTTCCAGACTTGTTTCAAGCTTTTTGACCATAGGAAGTGGAGGTTCAGCAGGACCTGAGGCGCCGGTGGTAATGAGTGGCGCTGCCATTGGATCTAATATCGCTAACTTTTTTTCCATGAATGACCGGCAGAGGATCACTCTCCTTGCATGCGGTTCAGCTGGCGCTATCTCCGCCATATTCAATGCCCCCATAGCAGGAATGGTCTTTACCATCGAAGTAATTCTCGGTGGATGGAGATCTGCCAATATTGCCCCCATAGCCATAGCTGCAGTAGCCGGCACAGAAATCAGCAGGTTTCTTCAAGGAGACCAGATAGCTTTTCCCCACCAGCTTTTTGATATTAGATTTCCCGATATCATGGCATGTATCGGGTTATCCATATTTACAGTTGTGGCCTCAGTCCTGTTCACAAAATTTCTAAGAACAACAGGAAGCTTATCTAAAAAAATTAAAACGCCTCTGATGGTACGGGCAGCAATCGGTGGCTGTGCTGTGGGAATAATCGGATATTTTTTCCCTGTGGCTCTTGGTGAAGGATACCATTCCGTAAGGGAGATGATCACAAGCACATTCACCTGCGGCCTTCCGATTTTATTATTAGGATTAATGGCCAAAATGTTTGCCACTTCTCTTACGCTTGGTTTTGGAGGTTCAGGGGGAATATTTGCTCCATGCCTTGTTATCGGCAGTCTCACAGGCCTTATATTTTATAAAACCATTTCTGTCCTGTTCCCTTCGGTTATATGGGTGAACGAGGGATACTTTGCCCTAATTGGAATGGCAGGGCTAATCAGTGGAGTGATGCAGGCGCCCCTTACAGGAATTTTTCTCATTGTTGAAATAACCGGAGGTTATGAAGTAATTCTTCCCCTTATACTTATTTCAACGATATCATCCACACTCTGCAATTACATTGAACCTGCTTCTTTTTATCTCAAAGATTTAAAAGAAAAAAATCTTCTTTTACACCCTGGAACCGATGCAGGAATTTTATCCGTTCTTACAGTTCATGAGGTTATTGAAAAAGATTGCACAACAGTCAAACAAAACATGCTACTGCGTGATTTCATAAAAATAATCAGTAAATCCCGTAGAAATTATTTCCCTGTTGAAAATGAAAAAAACGGCAAATTTACAGGCATCATACACCTTGATGATATCCGTTCTTTTATATTCAATCCAAGCATATATAATGTGGTGGTTCTGGAGCAAATAACCACAACCGGAATAAAAACAGCAGACCCCGATGACAATCTCCTTGACATATTAAAAACCATGGACAAAGACGGCCTGTTCAGCATGCCCGTTGTAACAAACGGCATTTTCATTGGAATGGTCTCCAAGGCGACCATTCTTGACCAGTATCGTAAGGAACTAATGGTTCAAACGACAGAAATATAGTCAAACAAAAAATGATACGTAATATGCGTGACTTCGGGTATAATCCAATTAAGGGCTCGCACAAAAATAACTTTACATTTTAAGCGTCGATACATCCCCCTGACCAGGTTTCAAAAGTTCGGAATATCTTGATATTCCTACACTTCCGCCCTTGTCATACGGGTAACTCAACACTTGAAATTACGAATTTATTTTCTACGAACCCTGAACCTGCTGGTTTTGAAATTTTTTGTTTTCCCTGTAAAGAGCCACTAAGGAGCAAATGATGCGTTCTAAACTTTTACATATTTTCAGAAATACCCCCCTCGGCCGGGAAACACTGTTTCAATCAATATATTTTTGCAAACAATTAAACATACTCCCCGTTGTATACATACCAAGGTTCACCAAATTTTTAATGTACTTTGAAAATGATGTGGTACAAATCGATCTCGATGACTCCTATCTCACATCAGCCGACACAGCCATTGACCGGATCACTGCAATGATGGAGCAGGAAGAGATTCAACCCAGTTTTATTGAGCCGCAAAACTTCACAGCATCCACACTGCCGGATCTTCCCACTGATTTTGATTTTATGTGCTGTCCCCGCAGCATGAGCGATTTATCTTCCAAAATAGGACTCGGGCATATAGGAACAAAGGTCAGGTGGATTATCAAATATGCGCACTTCCCCATTCTCCTTACAAGCCCTGTTTTTAAAAAATGGAAAAGCATAACGGTTTTTTTCGGTGGTTCTGCAAATGCATTAAAAGCGCTCAGGTTAGGCTTTCGACTCAGCAAAATATCCAAAATGCCCCTTGATATTTTCACACAACTTGAAGAAAATAGTCCGGAGGTCTATAAACAGATTATAAAAGATGAAGATCTTGAAGATTCCCTGAATCAAAACATCCGAAAATGGCATTTTTTTGAAAGTGGAAAATTTGAAAATAATCTTTACCATGTCCCCCATGATGCCCTGGTAGTACTGGGAGCCTATGGTTATGGATTAATTAAGGAGATGCTTTTCGGCAGCAAAATGGAAAAAATTCAGGCTACAATTTCCAATAACCTTCTCATTGCCGGGCCAAAATACTTTGTATCCAAATAGCCCCTCGTTTACTCAATGAAATTAGTAAGGATAGGGGTTTGGCCATCAAATCCAGGAACTAAACTTAAAACCAAACCCTAAAAACTCCATAAAAGGCTTAATCATAATGATACAACGAATCAAAGGTTTTAAAGATATTCTGCCGGGAGAAGTTGAACTGTGGCAGTATATAGAAAGTACCGCAAAAAAAATATTTGACAACTTCGGGTTTAAGGAGATCCGCCTGCCCATACTGGAGCGGGCAGAACTTTTCGCAAAAAGTATAGGAGAAAATACAGATATCGTTGAAAAGGAAATGTACACCTTCCCCGACAGAAAAGGTAACTTTGTAACCATGCGTCCCGAAGCGACTGCTTCTGTTGTCCGCTCTTATATTCAGCATAAAATGTCCGGAAAAGATCCTGTTAGAAAATTTTACACCATCGGCCCGATGTTCAGAAGGGAAAGGCCCCAAAAAGGGAGATACAGACAATTTTACCAGATTAACGCAGAAGTCTTTGGGATTGAATCCCCCATGATCGATGCTCAGCTCATATTTATCCTTACAATTCTTTTTAATGAACTTTCTGTCACAGATGTCAAAATCCACATAAACTCCCTTGGCTGCCAAAAATGCCGGCCCCAATTTAAAGAAATCCTCTTAAACTTTTTACGCTCAAAAACAGAAAGTCTTTGTTCTGATTGCCTTAGAAGATACGAAAAAAATCCCTTAAGGGTACTCGACTGCAAAGTTCCATCCTGTAAGGAGGCTACCTTAAAAGCGCCTTCAATAATAGATTCTTTATGCAATGACTGTAAAAAACATTTTAAAACAGTCACCAGGTGCCTGGATAAACTTCAGGTGGAATACGAAATTAACAAGAACCTTGTAAGGGGCCTTGACTATTATACAAGAACCACATTTGAGATCCAGACCGCCTCCCTGGGAGCCCAAAATGCCATTGCCGGAGGAGGTAGGTATGACAGCCTGACAAAGTCTCTTAACGGCCCCGACATGCCGGCAATCGGTTTTGCCATAGGCTTCGACAGACTGGCAGAGATGATTTCAGCTAAAGCCGCTGAATTATTAATAAATCCCGACCTTTTTATTGCAGCATTAGGGGAAAAAAGCCAGGCCATGGCATTTGAATGGATTAATTCCTTATGCTTCAGGGGCATCACAACTGAAATGGACTTTTCAGATAAAAGTTTGAAAAGCCAAATGAAACGGGCAGACAAACTCGGTTCTAAATTTGTTCTGATTGCTGGAGACAAAGAAAGAGAAAAAGGGGCGGCCATACTCAGAAATATGACAACCCGGGAACAACTTGCTATTCCCCTGGCCAATCTGATAGAAGAGATAGAAACAATTATAAAAAAATAACGTAACTGCTCAGCTAATCAGAATGAAGATATTTAGGCTGAAGGCCAAAGGTACCCAAAAAATACAATTGCGGCGCTTTGGCAAAAAAACTGCTGGTTTTACATCAAACACAGCTTCAAACTGTGCAATATCCCCGCTTTTTCCAGGGCAACCACGGGGGGGGTTCCCTACGGCAGAAACTTCAACCTTTAGCCTATCCATCTGAGCAGCTACAAAATAACAAATACAAACCAGGGATCTCAATCCTGTTAAGGACTCGATCAAAAATAACTTAGCATTTTAAGCGTCGATCCATCCTG
>DAOWMW010000277.1 GCA_030642865.1 Desulfobacteraceae bacterium | reverse complement strand
CGTCGATCCATCCTGTCTGACTGCGTTACGAAAACGTATAAATATCTTGATATTCCTGCGTTTTCACGCCTTGTCAGACAGGCGCCTCAACACTTAAAATTGCCAATTTATTTTCGATCGAATCTTAGCTCAGCATTTAAGCTTTAAGATGTGATCTCCTCCTTTTTTTACTTGACATTAATGGAAATATGTTTAGGATGCCTAAATATTAATTTATTTAACTTGTAAGGATGCTAATAATTAGAATGACAACTTATTGTACTGATACAGAGATACTCAGGCAGGCCAAATCAATTTTTTCAGCGACCTTGATGATTCGTGACCGTATGTTCAGGGTTCATGTTGAAAATATTAACAAGCAGATTAGAAAACGGGGTTTTGCTGAACTTTCAATTCCCCAGCTCCATATGCTCATGGCAATAAGAAAAGGGAAAGAGGTTAATATGTCAGAACTTGCAGATCTCCTTGATGTTTCTCCCCCTTCTGTATCTGCCATGGTGGACAGGCTGGTTGAAAAGGGAATTATTTTCAGGGAGCATAGTAAAAAGGACCGGCGCAAGGTGGTGGTTCGGGTTTCCCCTGTTGCTGAGAAAGAGTTTGCGGAATTTGAGAGAAATGCCATGGAGTCATTTGTTGAGCTGATTAAAAAAATAGGACCGGAGACCACCAACGCCTGGTGCACAGTTCTTGAGAAAGTTAAGGCTGTTATTGAACAGGAATATTAAGGGCTCGTGCAAAAACAGGTTTGTTATTTTTACGCTGGCAATAATTAAAAATGCGGAAATTAAAAGTGCGGAAAATATTGATGAAATTTAAAATAGACTCTGAAAATGGGAAGCATATTCTTAAAAGGATCGTGATATGTGCCATGATCCTTGGTATTGGTGTAATCGGAATGATAGGCCTTTCCAGGCTTAAAAAAGCTCCTGATAAGGCGCCAGTCAGGGAACTGCCCATACTGGTTGCTGCTGTGCGCGGGGTTTTTGAAGATATACCGGTTTTTATAACCGGTTATGGAGAGGTACGCTCATTAAATACTCTTTCCCTTGCACCGGAGATTTCAGGTAAAATAGTAGAAATTAATTCAAAGCTGGAACCAGGAGATATCATACCTGCAAATGAAATTTTGTTTAAAATTGATCCCAGGAATTATTTGTCAGCCGAAAGGCAGACTAAGGCAGCGGTTAATCAGTGGGAAAATGTAATATCAAGGCTGGAAAAAGAATTCGCTCTCAAAGAGGAGCGGATTAAAACCCTTAAGCGGAATCGGGATTTGGCAGAGTCTGAGTTTAAACGTGTTTTTGAACTGTTTGAAAATGATAATGTCGGCACACGCTCAGGTGTGGATGCTGCTGAACAGCTGTTTAATACTTCCGCAGACCGTGTGGATCAGATGCATCAGGAACTTGCGCTTTATCCAATCCGGATCAAAGAGGCGCAAAACAGTCTCGCTGCTGCAACTGCAAATCACGGGCTTGCAAAGGCAAACCTTGAAAGATGTGTTGTCAGGGCACCTTTTACTGGACGGATAAAAGATGTCAGTCTGGAAAAAGGTCAGTATGTATCCCCAGGCTTTAGAGCGGTTACCCTGGCTGATGATTCTCTTTTTGAGCTGAAAGTTTCTTTGGATAGTGATGATGCCCGTAAATGGTTATCCTTTAGGGAAGATGAGTCTTCCGGGAAAACTGCCCGGGTTAACAGGATAAGCAATGTAAATTGCAAAATACGCTGGACAGAAGATCTATCTGGAAATATCTGGGAAGGAACCCTTGATCGTGTGGTAAAATTTAACCAGGATACCAGGACCCTGACAGTAGCCATCAGAGTCGATGCCCATGATGCCGTCAAAAACAGGAAAACAGACATCCCCCTGCTGGAAGGTATGTTCTGTTTGGTGGAGATACCAGGGAAAATACTCAAAAATGTTATAAGAGTCCCACGCTGGGCCGTCAGTTTTGAAAACAAAATATATACATCGGTAAATAACCGTCTTAAAACCATACCGGTTACAGTTGCAAGGATTGAAGGAGAAGAGACATTTATTTCCGCTGGAATTTCTGCTGGAGATATACTGATCACCACAAGGCTCATCGACCCTTTGGAAAATTCTCTCCTTGAAATAACAGAAAAGAAAAATTCGTCAGACGCGCGGAGGGGGAAAGAATAATGAAACAGATTCTCACCGTCCTTGCGAAGCATACGGTTTTTGCCAATATCCTCATGGGATTGATTTTTTTTTCAGGGTGGATTGCCTTAAACTCGATGGTCAGGGAGACCTTCCCTGAATTTTCCCTGGATATGATCACTATTTCCGTACCTTATCCAGGTGCTGATCCCGAAGAGGTGGTGGAGGGGATAAGCCGCAAAATAGAAGAGGCCATAGAAGGTCTTGAAGGGATAAAACAGTGTACAACAAAAGCAAGGGAGAATATAGGGACGGCAAGGCTCGAAGTGAGTACAGGTTATGATGTTAATGAAGTTCTTGATCGGGTGAGGAGCAGGATTGATGCTATCTCAAGCTTCCCCGTGGATGCTGAAAAACCCATTATAAATGAGATTCTTATAAAAGATGTTGTTATTCTTTTTTCTCTTTCAGGGGATATGCCAAAGCGGCGCTTAAAGG
>DAOWMW010000107.1 GCA_030642865.1 Desulfobacteraceae bacterium | reverse complement strand
GCTTCGCCAAAATTGCGAAACTCGCTCGTGCCTCGCTCAAACAATCGCAATTTTTCGGCTACGCTGCACTAAGAAATTCTAAGAAATTTATTCAATACGCTACAAAAACAAGTAAACTTCCCTCCTGCAAGATTCTAACCGGACATTACTGACGAGGACAAAACATATAGTGAAATTATTTATATTAAACCCTATAATAATTTTAATTATCTGCTTGTTGCTATTTACAGCTATTCAACTATGGCCGCAAAGACTGTGCCATGTGTTGAAATAGTAATAAATCCAGCATAATACAAATATAAAGAATTTTCGGCAATTCCAATAGAAACAAATTGGAACAAATTGAAATAAGGCATTTGAACCATTATGAAACGTTTTGAGACACAACAAAAATGCTAACAAATATACTACTTCTATTTTTTAAAGGTGAGGAGAATACCAGGGGCATCAGTTGTTTCTTCAGCTCTTATATTAATTTGCCCACAGGTTTTCTTTATTTCAGCCCATTTGGCTGGACTGATACTCTTCTCAACAGGAACATTTTCTTGCAGATCTGTACTGTCGCACCTGAATTCAATGGTCGAATCTGCCACTACAACCGATATTTTTGTCTTTGGTTTCAAAATACTTACAAAAGATTTAATGCAGAGATATGCAGCAACCTGAAAAAAAACTGGATCAGTCAGGAGAGAAGGCCTCTTTTCAGATTCTTTAAATGTGACTTCAACCCCTTTTAACTTTGTGATTCTTCCGGTCAAAAAAATTAATCTTTTTAAAGTCTCATTTATGTTGATTTGCGCCTCAGCATGATCAGCAGTATGGGAAAATCGATTAAGCCTTGATGTGAGATTTACACCCCGGGAAATCTGTTTTTTAATACTGCCAAGACTTTTTTGCAATCTTTCACAAAGATCGGATTCGCTGTTCTGACTCATTAAAAGAATGTCTTCCATGAGACCTGAATTTTCCTTGATAATTGCCAGAACGTTCTGCAGTTCATGGGTTACGGATGCAGTTATTTCACCAAAAAACACTGCCTTATCATTGCTGTTTTCCATTGGCTGACTCCATAAATTCACTATAAATTTAACGCAAGAGAAATTTTATTGATCAATTCGCTGATGTCAAGGGGTTTCATCAAATAGTCAAATGCCCCAAGACGCATCCCCGCCATCCCCTCCTTTGTCGAGCCATGACCTGTCAGCAAAATCACAGGGATTTTGCTGTTAATTATTTTTATCTGTCTGAGCGTTTCAAGCCCGCTCAATCCCGGCATCATGAGATCAAGAACAACAATATCAAAAACTTCTTTTTCAATCATGCTGATTCCGGATTCACCATCTTCTGCTGTTTTAGCTAAATAGCCTCGCAACTCGAGCCTTTCGGCAAGGGTGGAGACAAATTCTGCTTCATCGTCGATGAGCAAAACTTTAATGTTTTTATTCTTCATGCATTCACCTCCATATTTGAGTCAGATTTTGCCGGAAGCGTTACCGTAAAGACAGTCCCCTCTCCTTCAACGCTCTCCACTATGATCTGACCTCCAAGCTTTCTTACTATCCCATAGGTTATTGAAAGCCCAAGGCCGGTCCCCCTTTCCTTTTTTGTTGAAAAAAAAGGATCAAAAATACTTTTAATAATATTTTCAGGAATACCACACCCGTTATCACTAATCCTGATTAATACGCCGGCATCCTCATTATTTTCTGAAACTATGGTAATAATTCCTCCATCTTCTACTGCTGCAAAAGCATTTGTCAAAAGATTGAGTAATGCCTGCTGAATCAGTCCATAGTCTGATAAAATGGATTCCAGAGAATCGAGGAGGTGGAGCCTGAGATCAATTCTCCTGTAAATTGCATCCCGCTCAAGGAATCCAAGGACTTCATGAATTATTTCGTTAATATTGATGGTTTCTATTTTTATGTCAATCCGTTTAGAAAAACCGAGGAGGCGATGGGTTATTTTTTTGCATCTTCCCACGGATTTAACAATCGACTCAGTAAGTTTTTCGAACTTTTGTTTATTACTGAGATCGGTCGACAGTTCAACAAGATCCTTCATCAGCCCTGCTTTTTCATTAATTATGGCAAGGGGATTGTTTATTTCGTGGGCAATTCCTGCAGCCAGGCGTCCTATGGAGGAAAGCTTCTGCGTGTGTTGAAGTTCAATAAGGGCATTCTTTCTTTTTCTATCAGACTCTCTGACTCTTTTCACAAGCATCTTGGTCATCCACAAAATGGCAAAAACAATAATAACCAGACTTACTGCAAAGACAAAAAGCAGCTCAGTCTTGAGGGCATGCCATGATTGCAGAGCCACCGATTGCGGCTGCACTATTACAAGAATATAATCTGCAACGGAAACTCCTGCGCTGGCAATAATAATATCTCGATTATTTTCGTAAACGCTTTCGATAATATTAGATTTGAATTTATCATGGGGTATTTTTAAAGGGCACTTTTCAAGAGTTCTTCCGTAGCGTAACGAATCTGTCTGAAAAATTCCATCACCGTTTATGAGAAATACGTCGCTTTGTGTATCAAAACCCATGCTGCTGATGAGAACGTCAAAAAACTCTGTGTCCAGGGTGGCCCTTAATATCCATGTTTGGCCATCATCTGTAAATCGTTGCACAGCCATAACAATATGTGGAAATTTCCTGTATCCCAAAAATACATTGCTGATATATTTATTTTTTATCTGCGTCTCCTGAAAAAATGTTTGGGATGAGTAGTTTTTCCCCAAAAGAGAATAGGGACCTGCATAGGAGATAAGATCTCCTTTAGAATTAATCAGACCGAGATCCACAAAACCGCTGAACTCTTTTTTTAAAAAAATCAGTATTTCCCTAATCCTTTGCTCTTTGGATAGTTCTTCAAAACTATAGGCGGTTGAGATAAAACGTATGGTGGACAATCTTTGTTCCATGAAAAGCTCAAAAGAATGTGCTGCCTTGTGTGCCATTGACAGCAGCGGTGCGGTCGTCTGACTTTTAAGATGAGTCCTGTATTGGAAATGGCTGATTACTATCATGGTTGCAAGGGGAATTATTGTAATAGAAAGCATGATTAAAATAATATTTCTTTTCAGCACAAAATAATGATGGGAAGGCCCTTTCCTGGTATTATCCAGGAGATTCATAAAATTTTTATACATTTTTCCCTTCTATTTGTCTCTCGCTGAGGATATTTCCAGAATTCAGGGACTTGTCCATCCACTTTTCAAACACCACTGGCCAGGCCCCTGAAACCGCATCAAATATAATAATTTTTTTCCATGTCAAAAATTGATAATATTCATCTTCAATTGCCCCGCATATGAGGGTATTAATGTTTTCCAGGATTATGAGATGACACAGCTTTTCAGCAGAACGGGGCAAAACCATTGCTTTTTTTTCCACACTGTTATCCTTTGAAACCATAATAATAATAACTTCAGTAACAAGGTCAAAACGTGGCGCCACATCATCCATGTACAGGGGAATAATTAGTTTATGCCTCATAATCAGAACCTGTCCTTGCAAAAATTTATGACGCTGATATTTAACAAAATTAAAAATAAAATAATTTTGTTTCAAAATGTACCCCATCGTTACAAAAAAAAATAAAGTAACTGCTCACCTAATCAGGATGAAGGTATTCAGGCTGAAGTCCAGGGGTACCCAAAAAAACACAATTGCGGCGCCTTGTAGAGTATAATATAGACAAGGCATGCCTTGCCTGTACTGATTTTACATCTTTTCACAGGGCAACCACGGGGGGTTGCCCCTACTCCTTTTTAAGCTAACGGCTAACCGCTAACCGCACAGGTTGAAATTATGCCAGGCTCTTTTTGAGCGAGCCCTAAGCCCTGTTATTCATCAATTTTATATTGCTTCATCCTTCGCCATAATGTACTTCTACCCCATCCAAGAATCTGTGCCGCTATATTTTTTTTGCCTTTTGCCCTGATAAGTGCGTCCATTATCATTTCTCTTTCAGCAGAGGCCCATGTTTTTGACGTCTTTAAATTTGAACTATCCATGGACGTATCTATTTGTATTATATTCTTTTCATTATCAGACAAAAAAGACTCAATATGATGCTGAGTTAAAACAGGGGATTGTTCAAACAGATATGATGGAAGATGATCAGACTCAATCAATTGACCCGTTGTAATATTAACAGCATATTCAACTATATTTTTCAGTTCCCTGATATTTCCTTCATAAGTATACCCAAGAAGAATATTTAAGGCTTCCATGGAAAAACCTGTTATTTTTTTTTCAAGCTGCTTGGCATAGTTATCAAGAAAATAATCAAGAAGCAGCCTTGTATCTCCTTCTCTTTTTCTTAAAGGTGGGAGATGTATCCTTGCAACATTCAGCCTGAAAAAAAGGTCTCGCCGAAAACTCCCTTTCTTTACCATTGATTCAAGATTTCTATTGGTTGCTGCAACCATTCTTACATTTGCATTAAACCCTTTTGTGCCCCCCAATGGATAAATGATTTTGTCATCAAGAAATGTTAAAAGCTTTACCTGAAGAGAAAGGGGGAGGTCCCCAATTTCTGTTAAAAAGATTGTTCCATTATGAGCAAGTTTAAACCTGCCCGGCTTATTTTCAACCGCTCCTGTGAAAGCCCCTTTCTTGTGCCCGAATATTTCAGATTCAAGAAGGGTTTCCGGAAGTGCGCCGCAGTTTATTTTAACAAAGGGGGCGGAAGCCCGTCCGGATGTCTGGTGAATTGCTTCGGCAACAAGGTCTTTTCCTGTTCCTGTTTCCCCTGTAATTAAAACCGATACATCACTTTGGGCAACTACGGGGAGAGTCTGAAATATTTTTTCCATTTGACTGCTTCTGCCGATAATGTTCGCAAAACTGTATGCAATATTTTTTTTTATATCAAATTTTTTTGAATTTCTTATATCTTCAACAGTTTCAATAAACCCGGCTCTTTTTCCGTTGACATCAAAGAGAGGCGCGGTTGTTATTCTGATGAAAAAGCGCTGTCGATCCAGATTAATCATATCACTTTCACAGGATATTGTCCTGTCATCGTGACCCATTTTCAAAACAGGACAATCAGTGATGCATGCAACACTTCTGAGAATATTGCGGCAATGAACTCCGTGGGCACGGGAAATCGAGAACCCTGACAGGGCTTCAAACGCCCTGTTTAAAAAAACTATTCTGCAGTCAAGATCCAGAATTAATACTCCAAGTGGTATTTCATCAATAAGGTGTATGAAATCAAGGGAGTCTGTAACAAGATTCTTGATGCAGGGATGGGGAAAATTCATATTATTTATTAAAACGTAAAAATCCGTTGACCATAGAGCTTAAGGGCTCGCTCAAAAATAACTTAACATTTTAAGCGTCGATCCATCCTGCCTGACTGCGTTACGAAAACGTATAAATATCTTGATATTCCTACGCTTTCACGCCTTGTCAGGCAGGCGCCTCAACACTTAAAATTGCCAATTTATTTTTGACCGAACCCTAAGATAATGCTTTTGGAAAGGCCAGAGGGAGGATAT
>DAOWMW010000001.1 GCA_030642865.1 Desulfobacteraceae bacterium | reverse complement strand
TCAAAAATAAATTGGCAATTTTAAGTGTTGAGGCGCCTGCCTGACAAGGCGCGAAAGCGTAGGAATATCAAGATATTTATACGTTTTCGTAACGCAGTCAGGCAGGATGGATCGACGCTTAAAATGTTAAGTTCTTTTTGAGCGAGCCCTTAATAAGGAGAAATTACAGATGGATTTTGAGGTTTCCAAAGAACACGAAATGATCAGGAAAGAAGTCAGACGTTTTGCGCAAAAGGTTATTGCGCCCCAGGCTGAAGAGATGGAGGCCAATAAGGAGATGCCCGTAGATATTGTAGAGCAGATGGGGGAACTGGGTTTCATCGGGATTGCATTTCCTGAAGAATATGGAGGTACTGGTGGGGACTGGGTTGGAGCACATATTTGTCTGGAGGAACTGGCAAGGGCTGACCTTTCGGTTTCAGGAATATTAGATGCATCTTCCAGCCTTGTGGGGCAGGAACTTTTTATGTTTGGCTCCGAAGGGCAAAAACAAAAATGGCTGACCCCATTACTTACGGGGAAAGCAACCACAGGTTTCGCTTTAACCGAGTCTAACTGCGGTTCCGATGCAGGGGCTCTTGAAACAACAGCTCTTTTGGAAGAGGATGAATGGGTAATAAACGGAACAAAACAGTTTATTTCGTTTATTGCAATGCCCAACGCTTCCATCTGTGTTGTGGCTGCTGTCACAGGAGTGGATAAAAAAGGTAAAAAAATCATATCGACCTTTATTGTTCCAAAAGACAATCCTGGTATGGTTATAAGTAAAAATTACGGCAAGATGGGGATGAAGGCTGCCCCTGCAAGTGAGTTGATTTTCACAGACTGTCGAATACCTGAAGAAAATCTTTTGGGGGATCCTGAAAGGGGACTGGCTCAACATTTGATTGTACTTGAAACAGGCCGTATAACAGCAGCAGCAATGTGCGTGGGGCTTGCCCAGGCCTGTCTTGATGAATCCCTGAAATATGCAAAGGAACGTACGCAATTTGGTCAGCCGATTTTTAATTATCAGGCTATTTCCTTTAAACTGGCTGATATGGCAGTATCCATAGAACTGGCAAGAAATCAATATTTAAAAGCTGCCTGGCTAAAGGATAAGGGGCGCCCCCATACTTTTGAAGCATCAGTCGCAAAACTCTATGCTTCGGAAATGCTGGAAAAAGTCACAAGTGATGCTGTGCAGATTCATGGCGGCTCGGGATATATGGATGAATGCCCGGTATCAAGGTATTACAGAGACGCCCGATGCATGCAGATATTGGAAGGGACCTCAGAAATTATTAGAATCATCATAAGTCGTTCTCTTTAATCTATAATTTTTATCAGTGGTGTCCGGTTAGGAAATTGCAAGAAACATTGCAAGAAACAAAATACGGAAAGTTTAATTGTTTTTTCCGCTATTAAAGAATAAATTTCTTGAATTTCTAAGTTTGCTTCGCCAAAATTGCGAAACTCCCTCGTGCCTCGCTCAAACAATCGCAATTTTTCGGCTGCGCTGCACTAAGAAATTCTAAGAAATTTATTCAATACGCTGCAAAAACAAGTAAACTTCCCTCCGGCAAGATTCTAACCGGACACTGCTGAATTTTTATAGAGAGTCACATAAATAATTTCAAAATAATTTCACCCCATTATCGGCTGTCGGAGTATTACAATATTCCTTCCTCCTTCCGCCGAAAGTACTCAATTTTAGAACAGGGTAATTAACTGATAGCAGGTGAAAATAATGAAAAAAGTATTGGCAAAAATTGATGAAATCACAGCCGATCCATACAGGTACGTGGCCCATCTAAAAGAGCGAACCGGAAAAAAAATAATCGGGTGCTTTCCAATGCATGTTCCTGAAGAGCTTGTACATGCAGCCGGAATGCTTCCTGTGGTGATCTGGCGGGGAAATGAGCTGGTCACCTGGGGCCATTCCCATGTCCCCCCTTACAACTGCGGTGTTACCAGGACATTTATAGATGACGCGGTTAAGGGGAAGCTTCAGTTCATGGATGGAATGGTGTTCCATGTGAGACAATGCCTTCAGGCAGGGGAATTCCCCCTTATTATTGAAAGGAACGTTAAGCCTGCATATATGGAGATTTTATATTTGCCCCCCATTTATGAAGGTGAGGCAATTAAATCATTTTTATTAGATGATTTAATCCTGTTTAAGGAATCTTTGGGAAACTTTTCCGGGAAAAAAATAACAGATGATGATATTATAAAAAGTATTGGAATATATAATGAAAATAGAAGTCTCCTTGGGAGAATCTATGAAATAAGGAGAGAGAAACCGGAAATAATAAAAGCTAAAGATGTTATGAAAATAGTATGGTCAAGCATGTTAATGCCCAAGGAAGATAATAATGAACTTTTAAAAGAGTTGATCAGCAAAATGGAAAAACAGGAAGTTAAGCCCGAACCTGACAGATTAAGAATAATTCTTGTTGGTGGTCTTTGCCAGACGATCAATTTTGATATCCTTGATATTATGGAAGAGCTGGGGCTGATTATACCCGATGATGACCTTTATGTGGGTTCAAGATATTTTGCGAATAAAATAACGGACTTTGAAAAAAATCCCATTAAAGCAATCGCCAACAGATATCTTAAAAAGACTCCTTTATGTCCAACCAAAAGTGTATGGGATATACACTGGGCAGATGAGGCAATTAAAAAAATGAAATTAAACAAGGCAAAAGGGATTATAAACGTCATAGTAAAATTTTGTCCTCCCCATACCACCTATTACCCTGATTTCAAGAGTGTACTGGCTGAAAACAACATTCCTGAACTGGCTATAGAGGTGGAACATGAGATTATCTCTTTTGAATCTTTAAAAACCAGGCTCCAGACCTTTACAGAAATTGTTGGAGGTGTATAATGGATGTAAAATATAAAATCAATCGCCTTGAAGCGACAAATTCCATCAGACCCCTTGTTGACAGGCACTGGGAGGAATTAAGGACTGCTAAAGCAAGGGGCGAACTTGTTGGCTGGGCATCGGGACCTAGTTTTATTTTTCCCTATGCCATGGGGATGAAATGCCACTTCATGGCTGGTTATGCTTCTTATTGCGGTGGAATAGGGGCTGCAGATGAATTGCTTAAAGCAGCAGAATCAATAGGAGAATTAGCGGACACATGTTCATATCACCGGCTTCATACCGGCATGGTGGAGGCAATATTAAAGAATATCCCCATAACTGAACAGGCTAAACTTCCCATGCCTGATTTAATGATCTGCGGAAGATATTGCACAGAGCAGGCCCATTATTCAGAAGCCTTTTACAGAAAACTGGGAATACGTATTCTTCCCCTGGAACTACCTTTTGTTTTCAGGGAGAAGGACAGGCCAAGGATCAAAAAATTTGTATTGCGCCAGGTAAAAGAAATCGTTATTCCCACTTTGGAAGATGTATGCGGCAAACCCTTTGATTATGCCAGACTCAGCGAAATCCTCAGCGTTTTAAAACAAACAGCTGCCATTAGAAATAAATGCTGGGAGTTTCTTGCCACCAGGCCTGCCACCTGGACTCTCTGGGATTATGCAGTTAGCATGGCTCCGGTTATTTATATGATGGGGGACCCAAAAGGGATTCCATATTACGAAAACCTTTTAAAGGAACTTGAGTACCGACATAAAAACGGGATACCAGCCATGGCGCCGGCTGGCGAAAAATATCGTATTTATTGGGATGGATGGATTCCCTGGGCATTTTTAGGTAAATTTATGCGAAAATTTACACCCAGCGGCGCAGTTTGCCTATGTGGAAGATATCCATGGGAAATGTTTGCCGATCCTGAAAGCATTGATCCTGAAAAGCCCATTGAATCGGCTGTGGACTGGCTTTACGGTAATCATGGAATAGCAACACATCTGGCACCAAAAGGAGCAATAGGAAAAATCGGCGAATTAATAGAAGAATATTCCATTGATGGTATGGTGATGTTTTCTTCAAAATCCTGCAGAATGTGGAACCTGTCCAATCTTGATGTGATTGATGCCCTGGAGAAAAAATATGGAATACCTGGAGTAGTAATTGAAGCAGATATGATAGATCCTGAAATGGTATCAGATTCCCAGATAAATACAAGACTCGACGCATTGTTTGAAAATATCGATGGAAGAAGAAAATAACCGGGGAAAATACGGAAAGAGGGAGATAAAACAGGTTGGAAAAAAAAATTGATCTGCATACACATTGTTATGAATCCACAGGCGATGCCGGCCCAAGTGAAAGTACTGTGAGATATATAATTGATCATATCAAGAGCCGCGGATTACATGGAATTGCTGTTACTGATCATGACAACCCTGATTACGGATTCAGGGTAAAGGAGGCTGTGGATCGTTATTTCCCGGGTGAAGTCATAATTATTCCAGGCCAGGAAACCAGGATACAAAGACAGCATGTGGTTGAATTATACCTCACAGATGATCTGGTTTTTAAATTTTGTGCTCATCCTCTTTTCGGAAAAAGTTTTGAAGAATTTATTGAAAAAGAAGGGGAAAATATACACGGAATTGAAATTAAAAATGGCGCATGGCAGCTTAATGAAACAAAAGTGAAAAATATAGCTGCAAAATATAACCTTTTAATGCTTGAAAACAGCGATGCCCATTCAATCAGTGAAATAGGACTCCATTATAATTGCATTGAAATGGAAAAATTATATGCACGCTGCAATGGAAATGGTCTATAGCTGAATAGTTATAATGAAAAAACAATACTTTTCTTGACATTATTTCAGTAAATAGATAAATATCATACACAGATATGGCTTTTTCGCCTGGGTGGCGGAATTGGTAGACGCAAGGGACTTAAAATCCCTCGGTCTTTATGGCTGTGCGGGTTCGATTCCCGCCTCAGGCACCAGCAATTAATGGATTAAGATTAAGCTTTATTTTTAATAGATTTTTCTCATAAATGCTATCCGAACTAAACCAGAACTTTTTTTTGATCAGGCATTATATTTCATGGGGTTATCGGTCAAAGCCTTTGGCCGACTATACCTTCTCAGCAAAAATAAAACCAGGGAATAGACTCCCCACATACCCTCCCCTTTTTTTTTAGTACCTCACTCCTGAAACCCCGTCATAAAAACAAGAAATTATAATGAAAATTTATCTGCAAATTTTGCAGGTGATCAACGCAGGGCAGAATTTATTTCTGCCCTGCGGATATGGAAATGGACAGGGCGGATATGGAATTCGCCCTTACAACATTCATGGTTTTATTTTTTCAAGAAGTTTTCCGGCATTATCCAAAAAAAATATTTCATAATTGTTTTTAACAGCATGATCAGTTAATTCCTCAAAAATTATTGCCTGTATCTGATGCTTTATCCCAGGTGGCCGGGGGATATTAAGAAAACAATCTTCGGCATCTTCTTTTTTCAAAAAAGCAGGGATAAAAAGAGTATCATTTTCTTTTTCCTGCAACCCTAATATATGTTCATCCGCATCCGGATTTTGTATGATAATATAGACCCATGCGTCTTTTTTAATGGGTTCCTTCATTGCTACCTTTTTGATATTTTATATATAGACCTTAAGATAATATGTAGTGCTCTAATCAGCCTATTTTTTTCATCATGGCTGTTTCATCACAATCTGGAAATTTTACACATAAAATGCAGTCTGCCCATATTTTTAAAGGAAGTTCTGACCGGTCTATTAGATTAAAGCCGAACTTCTTAAAAAATTCAGGTTTATAGGTGAGTGTAAAAATTCTTTTTATGGTAAAGAGCTTTGCTTCAGCCAGAGCTTCCCTGATGAGTTTTGAACCAATTCCGTTACGGATATTTTCAGGCATAACAGCCAGGGATCTTATTTCTGCAAGATCCTCCCAGCAAAACTGGAGTGCACAGCAGCCAGTGACCCTTCCTGATCCATCAGTGAAAACAAAAAAATCCCTTACATGATCATAGAGTTGACTTATGGGGCGGGGAAGAAGTTCTCCCGTGTCACCATAGATTTGAAGGAGCTGGTGAATGGCCTTTATGTCGGTGATGTGTGCTTTTCTAATCATATTAGTTTGTTAATTTAGTAAAATTAATATATATAGTCAAGTTATGTCTATACGAAAAACCTTTGAAGAACGAGAAAAAAATTTTATGTCCCCCGCAGGATGCTTTAGTTCAGAAACCAGGGGCCGGCTAAAAGATGAAAAACCCTGCCCCATACGTACAGCTTTTCAGGTGGACAGGGAACGAATTGTTTTTTCCAATGCTTTTCGCAGAATGAAACATAAAACCCAGGTATTTTTATCCCCAAAAGGTGATGAATACAGAACCCGTCTTACACATACCCTGGAGGTTGCGCAGATCGCAAGATCAATAACACGGGCAATGTTTTTAAACGAAGACCTTGCAGAAGCAATTGCCCTGGCCCATGATCTGGGGCACCCCCCCTTTGGCCATGGTGGCGAAACAGCCCTCAGAGAAATATATTCCCAAAGTTTTTCCCACAGTGAGCAGAGTCTCAGGGTGGTTGATCTTCTTGAAAATAACGGCCAGGGGCTGAATCTTACCCTTGAAGTAAGGGATGGTATATTAAAACATTCCAAAGGATATAGCAAGGTAATTTCCGATGATCCCGCTCAAATGGCTTTTACAGCGGAGGGGCGAATTGTCCGTATTGCTGATATCATGGCTTATTTAAATCATGATCTTGAAGATGCCATAAAAAGTGGTGTTATAAATGAAAAACAAATTCCGGATTCATGCACTAAAGTGCTGGGCAAAACTCATTCCTTGCGGACCGCCGTAATGATTTCAGATATTATTGAATCGAGCAGTATTGAAGATCTTTACCTCCAACTGAAAATGAGCAACACTGTCCGCTCGGCAATGGCTGAACTAAGACACTTTTTGTATGAAAATGTATATCGTGCTCCCCAGGTCCATAATGAGTTTGTCAAGGCAAAAAGAATTTTGTGTGAACTTTATACCTTTTTCCTTAATAACGAGGAAAAACTCAATGAATACCTTCAAGCCATGGATATACTCTCTGCAAATCCTGACACAGTACCAAAGGAAAGGATTGTTTGTGACTTCATCGCAAGCATGACAGACAGGTTTGCCTTAAATTTATACGCAAAAATATTTTTTCCTTCCCCATCGGTTTAAAAAGATGCCTAATGAAATTTTAAATAAAATAAAATATAGTGATTACGATTTTTTTCTGGAAAAACTTGATAAATTTTTTGTCTCCATGGACAGAATGTATAACAAAGTAGCGGGATTTTATCGGTTCACCTGCACAGGGTGTGCTGATAATTGTTGCGAAACTCTTTTTTACCATTACACACTTCTGGAATATCTTTATTTGCAAAAAGGGCTTCTCATGCTGTCCAAAGATAAAAAAAAGAGTATTCAACAAAGAGCCCGAAATATTCCAAAAGGCACCCAGGGAGCCATGTGCCCTGTAAATATAAATGGTTTATGTTCATTATACCGGTACCGGCCCATGATTTGCCGCTTGCATGGTTTGCCACACATGCTAACCAGACCCGATGGAAATCTGGTCAAAGGCCCCGGATGTGATCTTTTCACCGAAAGCATTAATACAGACGAAGACTGCAGGCTTGACAGAACACACTTTTATATGGATATGGCGGTATTGGAAAAAGAAATCAGAGAAGCCGCCGGTTTTTCTCATAAAATTAAAATAACAGTGACACAGATGATTGTCTGAACCATGATTTCAGGATTTCCCTGATTAGTGCCTTACTCCTGAAATCCTGTCATAAAAAATGAGAAAATTATAATGAGAAAGATAGGCACGCCCATTAGGACAAAGCAAAAGGCAGGTACGAGACCTGCCCCTACGGTCGCTGGTTACCATTTTTAATTCCATCATATTCACCACCGTAGGGGCCCTGTGTGGTTGCCCTTTGTAAATGTTGGACGTTCAAAAAATTTTATTCTGCTGCAAGTTGGGTTGCGGGCATCGCCCGCTTTAGTGTCTATAGATCGTCAGATAATAAATTTTAGCAATACTCTGAGCTATAACAGTGTGAAAATATTGAGAGATTACCATACCATGAAGTTAATGGATATTAATAACAGCCTGGACAAATTACCCGAAACACGAATTAAGGATAATGAAACATTTTCATTTAAATGCCATTCGGATCTTTCCTGTTTTAATCTGTGCTGCCGTAACATAAATCTGTTTTTATACCCCTATGATGTATTAAGGCTTAAACGCCGGCTCAATATTTCATCAGACTCTTTTCTTGATCAATATACTGATATTGTTTTAAGACCATCGACATTTTTTCCCGATGTTTTACTGAAGATGTCTGAAAACCAGGAAATGACCTGTCCTTTTTTAAATAAATCAGGGTGCATTGTTTATCCTGACAGGCCTGACACATGCCGTACATTCCCCGTTGAACAGGGAGTAATTTTCAATGGAAATAGAGACAATACAGAACTCATATCTTTTTTCAGACCCCCGGATTTTTGCCTTGGTCAGCATGAAAACAAAACATGGACAACAAAAACCTGGGCGGAGAATCAGGAAGCTGTGGAGTATAACAGGATGACACGTTTATGGGGGGAACTAAGAAGTCTGTTTCAAACAGATCCATGGGGGAGGGAAGGGGAGAACAGCCCCAAAGCAAAAATGGCTTTTATGGCTATATATAATCTGGATATGTTTCGTGATTTTATGATAAACAGCAGCTTTTTTAAAAGGTATAAGGTGAAGTCCCCCATTAAAAAAAAGCTGAAAAAAGATGATGTTGAACTGATGCTATTTGGCTTTGAATGGATAAAATTCTTTGTTTGGGGAATAAAATCGAAAAAATTTAGACTGTCCGGATGAAATTAATTGTTCGCAAGTATCAATTGCGCCGGGCTTGTGGCCGTCTTCAAGGTGCATTAATGGTTGTATACTCGGAGCATTTTGGGCACCCACAGGGGGATGCCCCTACGCAATTTTGGCCATTGATGCAACACAGAAGACGGGCACAAGAACAAGTAATTATATGTAATTTATAAAATTCACGATCCTAAGCTTATAAGTACCGGACACCACTGATCTTTAATCCCTGTCCCCAAGTATTCTGAGAAGCATGAGAAACAGGTTAATAAAATCGAGATATAATGTAAGGGCTCCCATAATAGCACCCTTTCTTACTGCACCAGTATCCATTCCGGCAGGGATCGATACAGCCATTGCTTTTAATTTTTGGGTATCATACGCAGTTAACCCGACAAAAACAATAACACCAACATAACTTATTATCATGCTCATACCCGAGCTTTTCAAAAAGATATTAACAACTGTGGCAATAATAATCCCGATAAGGCCCATGGCCATGAAATTACCCATTGATGTGAGGTCTTTGTTGGTTACCATGCCGTAAATACTGCTTGCCACAAAAGTCATGGAACAGATAAAGAATGTGGAAACTATGGACGAACTGGTATAAACAAGAAATATAAACGATAATGTAATCCCGTTTAGGAAGGAATAAAGAAGAAACATGCCGGTTGCGGTGGAAGCATTTAGTTTACTTATTCTTGCACTCAATGTAAAAACCAGTACAAGTTCACCAATGATTAAGGCAAAAAAGATAATTCTGTTACCAAAAATCATTCTTGTTATTGATTCACTGTGACCCACATAAAAAGCGACAATGCCTGTAAGGGCGAGTCCCACAGCCATCCAGTTGTAAACACTTCTGATAAAACTATTTACAACGACTTGTGTTTGGGTTTTTTGCAGTGGTACTGTCTCCATGGCAACCTCCGGTGTTGGTATAGCTTTTGTTTGATAAAATAACGAATATATTCATTTGCAGGCTTTTTTTTTAGGGGTTGATTTTAATTTCGCCATCAGGTGTGAAAATGGCCTTAAGTTAAAACCAACCCTTTTTTTTACTATAACACATAATATTTTCTTTTCAAGAGAGATAAATTTTGTTAAGGAACAAAGATTAAATTAATGTAACTATTCAGCTACACTGAATCAGTGTAGCTGCGTAATCACATTAATAAAATAATTCAGACACCATTTGTTATATCTTTTAACCACCTTCAGGAACCATTTCATGCGGTCTTAATTCGGAAAATGGGGGACATTTATGATTCATCTCAGAAAGCTTTCCAAATATTATGGTGAATTATGCGCTGTGGATCAGGTTGATCTTGACATTAACAGCGGGAAAGTACTTGGGTTACTGGGACCCAATGGAGCAGGGAAAAGCACAATGCTAAGGATGCTGACAGGATATTTCAAGCCCACATCAGGAAGTATCCGTGTCAAAGAGTTTGACATGGCCAAAAATACTTTGGAGATTAAAAAGATGATGGGATATCTCCCGGAGTCTGCCCCTTTGTATTATAATATGCTGGTTTACGATTATCTTGACTTTATTGCCAGAATGCAGGGATTAAATAAATCATCGGCTAATTCAAGGATACACGAACTTGTCAATCTTTGTAAATTACATGAAGTAATTCATAAATCTGTTAGTGAACTTTCAAAAGGATACAGACAAAGAGTAGGTCTTGCCCATGCCATGATGGGGGATCCTGAAATACTTGTTTTAGATGAACCGACTTCGGGACTCGACCCGAACCAGATCGTTGAAATCCGTGAAATAATAAAAGAAATAGGAAAAGAAAAAACCATAATATTTTCCAGTCATATACTAAGTGAAGTCGAGGCCACGTGTGACAGAATAATTATCATACATCATGGCAAAATAGTGGCAGATGGTGACGCAGAAGCTTTAAAGGGTGGAGCCTCACAGGAAAATACAATTAACATGTCCCTTAAAAATGCAAAATTCAACGATGTTGAAAAAAATATCAGAGACATAGATAGTGTGGTGGATGTTAAAAAGGATGGGAATATAAATAACGGTGTTTTAAAAATAATGGTCTCTTACAAAAAGCATCCAGGCATAATGGAACATATGTATAAAAAGATTAAGCAGCAAGACTGGATTCTCCTCGAATTTTATCAGGAAACAAAAACTCTGGAAAAAATATTCCGTGAACTAACCATGGAGGCTTAGCATGAATCAGACCATGAATATATTTTGCAAGGAATTTAAGGATTACTTTATAACCCCCATAGCATATATTGTGATCTCGATTTTTCTTCTCATAACAGGGTGGTTTTTCTTTTCAACCTTTTTCCTTTATTCCCAGGCGACCCTCAGGGGCTTTTTTGCGCTTCTCCCTTTTACCTTCGCATTTGTAATTCCAGCGGTTACCATGAAACTTTTTTCAGAAGAATTCAGTGCCGGCTCCTATGAAATATTGTTTACACTGCCGGTGACACATACCAATATTATCATGGGCAAATTTCTGGCGGGGACAGCTTTTATAATAGCAATGCTCATCCCGACCCTGGCATATCCTGTTGCAATTTCCTTTATTGGAGAGTTAGACTGGGGAACAGTAATCGGTGGATATGCGGGAGCAATTTTTCTTGGAGCAGGATATACCGCCATAGGATTATTCTCTTCTTCCTTAACAAGAAATCAGATTATTGCATTTATTATTGGTGCTTCCATCTGTTTTTTCTTAACTCTTGTGGGAAAAATGCTTTTTTTTCTTCCTGAAAATATTTTAGGAATAGCCCAATATTTAAGCACCGGTTTTCATTTCCAGAATATTTCAAAAGGGATTATAGACGGCAGAAACATTGTCTACTTTCTAAGCCTTATTTTCATTGCCTTATACGCAACCTGGCTGGTCATAGACGAAAAATAATAAGGGAGTTCTATTTCTGATTTCAGCAATAAGATGAGCTGTTTTGACATTTAATGGCCATGTTTAGAATTAACCCCAAGGAGATAAGAATGGGTATCAAAAGTCACCCTGCAAAATATATTAAATTTTTTATCTATTTGATTTTTATTATACTACTTAATATAGCGGCCACCACTTTTTTTTTCAGAGTTGATTTAACAAAAAACAAAATTTATTCTTTGTCCAGCGTAAGTAAAACTGTGGTTTCAACACTCTCCGAGCCATTGACACTCAAGGTCTTTTTTTCCAAGAATATTCCTGCTCCCTATAATAATATCGAGCAGTATTTGCGGGATCTCCTTGAAGAATATTCAATAAACAGTAAACATTACTTTAACTATACCTTTTATAATCTCAGTGATGATGAAAAGGGTATCGGGAAAAAAACAGAAGGGAATAAGCAGCTCGCCCAGAGTTATGGCATAGAGCCGATACAGATTCAATCTGTTGAAAAAGATGAAATGAAATTTATTAAAGCCTATATGGGGCTTGTGATTATCCATGGAGATCTGGTTGAAAGGATGCCAATGATTACAAAAACCCAGGGGCTTGAGTATAAGCTGACCACAAGAATAAAAAAGATGAATGACAAAATCAGCGCACTTTTAGCTCTTCCTGAAAAAATTAAAATTAAACTTTTTCTTTCCTCCTCATTATTCGGCATTGGCCACCAGATGGGCTTGGACGGGCTTTCTGATCTGCCAGAACAGCTTGGGGAAGTCATGGAAAAATTAAACGAAAATAATTACAATAAACTTGATTTTACATCCTTTGACCCCACAGAGGATGAAACCCTCTATGAATCAACCGAAAAACTTAATATGATGACCCTGAAATGGGGGGATCAAAAGGATGGGGTTAAAGGAGGGAAGGGGAGAATAGGGCTCACCATGGAGTATAAGGAGAATATTTCCACAATTGATCTTCTCCAAATATACCAGATTCCATTGATGGGGACAAAATATGAACTCATTGCAAAAGAGAGGCTTGAAGAGACAATTAACAAAAATGTGGAATCCCTCATAAATATCAACAAAAATTTGGGTTACCTGACTGATCACGGAACCAGGCCATTATTTTTTAAAAAACAGCAAATGCAGCGTAAACGGATAGACCTGAATAACTTCAAAGGATTAATATCACAAAATTATTCCCTTGAAGAGATAAATATTGCAGAAGATGACATCGCCGAAAGTCTGAAATGCTTGATAATAGCCCATCCAACAATAAATTTTACAGACTATGAACTGTTTCAAATCGACCAGTTTCTCATGCGGGGTAACAGCCTTGCCATTTTTTTGGATTCCTTTAGCGAGCTCCCGTCAATGGGAGAAAACAACTTTGGGATGCGGGAATATGCTCCCATTAATACAAATCTGGAAGAAATGTTAAACCATTACGGTGTAAATGTTGACAATTCCGTTGCACTGGATAAAACCTGTATTAAGGAAAACAACAGGTCAGGAGGAGGCCAGCGAGAAATCTATACTGCTCCGGTAATACTAAGCAAGAACATTAATCAGCAGCCGGAATATATGAAAAATATTAAAGAATTGATAGTTTACAAGAATTCGCCAGTGAGTATAATTAGTGAAAATATTTCAAAAGATGATATTTCAGTTACGAAATTGCTGGAAACTTCTGAAAAATCATGGGTCATGAGTAAACGTATAAATTTTAATCCTGCTTATATTGTTCCCCCTGAATCAGAAGAGGAACTGGGGAGACATCCCCTGGCATATGTGCTGGAAGGAAGCTTTAAAAGTTTTTTTTCTGAAAAGTTAAAACCTGTAAGAAAAATTGAGAAAAAAGATACAGATGAAAAAGAGACTGATCTTTCCGATGAAAAAAAAGCTGATCTTTCCGAACAGGGAAAAATCACAAGTGAGGAGGCATTTTTAAAAAAAGGGAAAAAAGGGAAAATTTTTATTATCGGCTCATCTGAAATGCTGACAGATACCCTTATGGATCAGGAAGGCCAGACTCCAAACGCCGTATTTATCATGAACATTATGGATCATTTAAATGATCGTGATGAAATAGCTGTTTTAAGAAGTAAAATTCAGAGTCTGAACCCCATAGACGAGGTTAATAATAAAACAAAAACCATAATAAAAACATTTAATATTGCGGTTTTACCCATACTTGTTGTTCTGTTTGGACTGATTGTATGGAGAAAAAGAGCCTCCAGAAAAAAACAGATTGAGGCGAGCTTTTGCTAATTCTCAACATTTATAAGGATTGGGGATGAAATAAAAATTACCCGTAATTGCGCCGGGCAAGAACAAGTAATTATGGGTAATTTATAACATTCACGATCCTAACCCAGGAAAGGACATCCAATGAAAAAAGAATTTATTATTCTGCTGATATTGATTGCAGGTATCTGCCTTTATCTTTTTATATATAATCCAGATAAAACAAACTATAGTCTCCCTGATTTGCCAGAAATTTCAAAAGATAAAATTTCACGAATTGAAATTGGAAAGTCTGATTCCTTATTGATTCTGAAACAAAAGGATCATAAATGGTGGATTAATTCTGAAAATTATCCTGCGGATCCTGATAAAATAAACCAGCTCACAGACTTGATTGAAAAAATAAAATTAACAGCGCTTGTTTCAGAATCAGAAAATTTTACCCGTTACGACCTGGATCCCGATAAAAAAATCACAATTAAAGTCATGTATGGTAAAAACGTAAGGCTTAATTTTGACATTGGCAAAAAAGTGCCATCTTTTCAGCATACATTTGTACGGCTGGATAAGGATAAACGTGTTTATCATGCAAATGGAAATTTTAAAGATAAATTCAATTGGACCATTGATGACTTAAGGGATAAAAAAGTAACCTCATTTAACAGGAGTAAGATAAACAAAATAATCCTGGGTAATAAAGAGAAAAAAATTACTCTGCTTCATAAAGAGGTTCCTGTTAAACCTGATCTAAATGAAAAAGATGGGGAAAAAAAATCTGATAAAAAAGAATTTATCTGGGAGATAGAAGATGGTCAAAAATACGACACATTTAAAATTGAAAGATTAATAACCAGCCTTGACGGTCTTCAATGTGCCGGATTTATCTATGACAAAAAAAAAGAAGATTATAAAAAACCTGAATATACAATTATTATACAAACTGAAAAAGAACATAAACTTTCTATTTTTTCCAAAATTGATGAACAGTCCAGCTACTATCCTCTTATTTCTTCAGATATTGATTATCCATTTTCATTATCCAAATATCTGGCAGAAGAGATCATGCCGGATCTGGAAACCTTGAAACAGTAGTAACTATTCAGCTATGCTGATTTGAATAAAATATTATGTAAACTTTTTACTTAAAAATTAAAAAGTTTACATAATACCCCTTATCGGACGCAAAATGAAGTATCAAAACACGAGTATTAATCGTAAATTTTTTACTGTTTCTGAACTTACTCATAAGCTCAAATCACTCATCGAGGATAACTTTCCCTTTGTTTGGCTTTCAGGAGAAATTTCAAATTTTAAGATTCCTGGCTCCGGGCATTATTATTTTACTTTAAAAGATAAAAATGCCCAGATTAATGCTGTTATGTTTAAAGGTCAAAATCGAAATCTGAAGTTTATTCCCGAAGACGGATTGAATATCATGGGTTTCGGCAGAATAAGTCTTTATCAGCCAAGGGGTACATATCAAATAATATTTGAATATATCGAGCCTAAAGGAACCGGGGCATTAAGCCTGGCATTTGAACAGTTAAAGGAGCGCCTGTTTCAGGAAGGCCTTTTTGATGAACAGTATAAAATGCCCCTTCCGTTTCTTCCCAAAAGAATTACTTTGATAACCTCTCCCACTGGTGCTGTTCTCCATGATATGATAAAAATAATAAATAGACGATTTCCTGGTATTTTAATTGAAATAATACCTGTCAGGGTACAGGGAAATAACGCGGCCAGGGAGATTGTTGCAGGAATTGAACTCTTAAATTCAAGAAAAGATACTGCTAAAAAATCTGACGCTGCAATTCTTGCAAGGGGCGGAGGATCAATGGAAGACCTCTCACCTTTTAATTCCGAAAGGGTTGCCAGGGCAATTTTTGCATCGAGCATACCCATTATCTCGGCAATCGGTCATGAAACAGACTTTACAATAGCAGATTTTACGGCTGATTTTCGCGCACCAACACCCTCAGCCGCAGCTGAACAGATTGTCCCGTTAAAAACAGATTTGGAAAACAGGTGCTTTCATCTTACAAGAACGCTTAAAATCGGCTTTTTAAGCAGAATCGATTATTTTAAGGGAAGGCTTGATAATATTTCAAACAGGCTGGCAGATCCAGGGAAAAGAATTGGCGATGCAAGACTTAAAACGGACGATTATTCAGCTCGCCTGAACAGGTTATTTAAAGGCTCCATTGTTCAAAAACAAAAACATCTTGCCTGGCTCATTAATATGCTCCATGCAAACAGCCCGGCAAAACAGATTAGGCTCTTTAAGGCAAAAAATGATCAGATGCGTGACAAATCAATCCATTCCATTGATTTAATCCTGATGAACAGGAGATCTGATCTTAAAAAATTAACAGCCCTTTTATATTCTTTAAACCCCCTGGAAATTTTATCCCGCGGCTACAGTATTGTTAGAACAACACCTGGAGCCTGTGTAATTACAGACTCCAGCGATGTGACCCCGGGGCAAAAACTTGAGGTAATACTTGCAAAAGGCTCTTTAACATGCAGAGTCGAAAGGAAAAAAGATAATGGCTAAACTATCTTTTGAGAAAGCGATGGAGCAGCTGGAACAGATAGTACAAGAACTGGAAGATAGAGATGTTCCCCTGGAAAAGGCTTTAAAAAAATTTGAAAAAGGTGTTTTGCTCTCAAAATACTGTTCCGAACTATTGGATGAAACCGATAAAAAGATTACTCTTTTGCTCGGTGGCTCAAAAGCAGATGTTGAAGAAAAACAGATTAGCATTGATGAAATCTAATTATTATAAATACTTGCCATGACTTTGACAAAGCAGAAATCGGTAAATTATGTTTGATTTAAAATCATACCTCGCTGCAAAGCAGATACCAATAAATGATTTCTTGCAGGAGACCATAAAAAAAACCGCCAATTCCGGCAGGATATCTGAGGCCATGGAGTATTCACTTATGGCCGGGGGAAAGCGGATAAGACCAGTTTTGTGTATGGCAGCCTGTGAAGCAGTAAACGGAAATTATAAATATGCTCTCCCTGCTGCCTGCTCCATTGAAATGATTCATACATATTCTTTAATTCATGATGACCTCCCCGCCATGGATGATGATATTTTAAGAAGAGGAAAGCTGACCTCCCATGTGAAATATGATGAAGCCACCGCCATACTTGCAGGGGATGCCCTCTTGACCCTGGCATTTAAAACCCTTTCCACGGCAGGATTATCGATAAAGGGTGATAATACAGCAGCTTTAAAATGGCTTGAGATTATCTCTTTTATTTCAACTGCTGCTGGTTTTGAAGGGATGATTGAGGGGCAGATGCGGGATATTGTGGCGGAAAAGACTGTTCTTGATTTTAATCAACTGGAGCAGATCCATCTTTTAAAGACCGGTGCTTTAATCAAAGCCTCGGTGCTGACAGGCGCAATTCTTGGAAAAGGAACAGGTGAACAACTACAGCACCTTGAAATTTATGGAAAAAACATTGGACTTGCATTTCAGGTAGCGGATGATATCCTTAATATTGAAGGTGATCCCCTTGTTATGGGAAAAACTGCAGGGACAGATAATCTCCATGGCAAAAATACCTATCCTTTTTTAATTGGCCTTGCTGAATCAAAACAATTTGCGGAAAAATTAATAGCCAGAGCCCTGGACTCCATGGATTTTTTTGGGGCTAAAGCGGATCCCCTTCGAGCGATTGCGTCCTACATTATCAAAAGGAAACAATAATTAAGGATTGGGGATGAAATGAAAATTACCCATAATTGCGCCGGGCTTGTGGTCGTCTTCAAGGCGCATCAAGGGTTGCATTGGGCACCCACAAATCGATGGTTGCATTGGGCACCCACAAATCGATGGTTGCATTGGGCACCCACAAGGGGATGCCCCTACTACGCAATTTTGGTCATTGATGCAACACAGAAGACGGGCACAAGAGCAAGTAATTGTGGATAATTTATAAGATTCACGATCCTAACGGGCATTCTTTATTAATGCTCGAAAATAGTTTAGGAACCGGCTACAAATAGTATAAAATAAAGGCTTACAGATTTTGAGCATAATTGATAGTATAAATTCACCAGCAGACCTTAAAGAACTTTCCCTGCCGGAGCTTTCTCTCCTTTCTGCACAGATACGGGATATTATTGTAAAAACCGTATCAAAAAATGGAGGGCACCTGGCATCCAGTTTAGGTGTTGTTGAACTTGCAATAGCAATTCATTATGTATTTAACGCTCCAGAAGATAAAATCATATGGGATGTGGGACACCAGTCCTATGCCCATAAGCTGATAACCGGCAGGCGAAAAACATTTCATACACTTCGCCAGCACAACGGTATAAGCGGTTTTACCCGCATCTGGGAGAGCTGCTATGATGCATTTTCCACAGGACACAGCGGCACATCAATATCTGCTGCTTTGGGAATAGCCTGCGCCAAGCGTTTAAAAAATGATAAATCCAAAGTGATCGCCGTTATAGGTGACGGGTCCATGACATCAGGACTGGCCTATGAAGGTTTGAATCAGGCGGGTGGTATCCATAAAAACCTCATCGTAATTTTAAATGATAATGATATGTCTATTTCCCATAATGTAGGTGCGTTATCTTCATTGCTGAGCAGAACATTTTCTGCAAAAAAAATTCAGGTATTACGAAAAGAACTGGGAGAGTTTCTTAAATCCCTCCCAAAATTTGGAAATGATATATACAGAATTGCAAAACGGTCTGAAGAGACATTTAAATCCTTTACAACTCCGGGAATGTTATTTGAAGCCTTTAATTTTGATTATTTTGGCCCCATAGACGGGCACAATCTCACTCATCTTATCAAAATATTAAATAATATAAAGGATCTTGATGAGCCTGTCCTTCTCCATGTTACAACAAAAAAAGGGAAAGGATACCCCCCTGCTGAAAAAAAACCAGAATATTTTCACGGGGTATCCGGTTTTGAAATCGAATCAGGGGGAAATCTTTGCCCGGGGAAAAAAAGACCTACATATACAGATTTTTTTGGCAGCACAATGGTGAAACTTGCCAAAACCGATGAAAAAATCGTTGCTGTCACAGCTGCAATGCCGGAAGGAACAGGGCTGGGAGAGTTTAAAGAAAAATATCCCCATCGGTTTTTTGATGTGGGAATAGCCGAACAGCATGGGGTAACATTTGCCGCGGGACTGGCTGTTGAAGGATTTAAGCCGGTTGTGGCAGTATACTCCACTTTTCTTCAGCGCGCATATGACCAGATTATCCATGATGTATGTCTTGATTCCATACATGTTGTTTTTGCCATAGACAGAGGGGGGATAGTCGGAGATGACGGCCCCACTCACCACGGTGCTTTTGATTTATCTTATTTAAGAAGTCTCCCCAATATGGTGGTTATGGTTCCCCATGATCATAATGAACTTTGCAAAATGCTTGTAACTGCACTTGCCCATAATGGACCCATAGCTTTAAGGTATCCCAGGGGAGCAGTAACAACAAAGACTTTGGAGAACAATACAGACCTGATTCCCATTGGAAAAGGGGAAATATTAAAACAAGGGGATGATCTTCTTATTTTAGGAATAGGGAGAACCGTTGATGACGCTCTTTTAGCCCATTCAATTTTACTGAACAAAGGGATTAAAGCTGCAGTTGTGAATTGCAGATTTGTAAAACCGATTGATGCAGACCTGATATGTTCTTTGGTTAAAAAAATACCAAGGGTAATAACCATAGAGGAAAATGTTCTCATGGGAGGATTCGGAAGCTGCGTGCTGCAATGTTTAGCAGATAATAACATATCAGGTTTTCGTTTTAAATCCCTGGGAATTCCAGACACTTTTATTGAGCACGGACCTCAAAAACTTCTCAGAGAAAAATATGGTATTGATGCCGCCGCCATTGTAAGTGCAGCAGAATCATTATATTAAGGGCTCGCGCAAAAATAACTTAAAATTGCCAATTTATTTTTGTGCGAACCCTAAGGTCTATATGGACCGTCACATAAATAAATTCAACGTACTATTCAACTTAAAATCATGGTAAAAAAAAGACTCGACCAGATAATTGTGGAAAAGGGCTTCGCACAAAACCGAAGCCGTTCCCGCGCATTAATAATGGCGGGGAAAGTATTTGTAAATAATCGCCTGGCTGACAAACCCGGAATTACTGTTCGAGAAAATGATGATATCCTTTTAAAAGGAAACGATATTCCCTATGTGAGCAGAGGTGCTTTAAAACTGGCACAGGCTGTTGATTCTTTTAATATAAATGTCAATAACCTTATCTGTATGGATGTGGGGGCATCAACCGGAGGATTTACTGACTATCTTCTGCAAAACGGGGCAGAGAAAATTTTTGCTGTGGATGTGGGGTATGGACAATTCGCATGGAAACTGAGGCAGGATCCAAGGGTTGTTGTTATAGAACGAACAAATATCAGGTACATGCCCCTTGAAATAATACCTGTACAAATTGATCTGTCGGTCATAGATGTATCCTTTATTTCTCTTAAAATTGTTGTTCCTGCGGTTTTAAAATTTATGAAAAAAAAGGGAACAATTGTGGCCCTCATAAAACCCCAGTTTGAAGTGGGAAAAGGAAAAGTAGGCAAAGGGGGAATTGTGCGTGACAATGCCCTCGTGGAAAATGTTATCCAGGATCTCACCGATTTTTTTACAAAAACCGGCCTTATCTGCAGTTGTGCAGTCCCCTCCCCTATTTCCGGTTCCAAGGGAAATAAGGAATTTCTCGTAATGCTCAACATTTAGGATTGTGAATTTTATTAATTCTGGGTAATTTATTTCATCCCCAATCCTTAGCAATAAATGTGCTAACAGGGGAAAAAGTGGACTAATTCCCAATTTTGGGAATCTGGCTATTATCTGACAATCTAATGCCTTGATTTTTTGAAGATAAACAGATAGCATTAAAAATTTATAGTATCGGCTTTAAGGAAGTTGCTGTTAATTTATAGCTTTGGGTGCCTTAATTGAGAAGTTACTTTATGATTTTTCAGAAAGGAAATTAAATGATCGAAACAAATACACTAAGAAACGTTGCATTCGTGGGGCATGGTGGGGCAGGCAAAACTTCCATAGCCGAAGCAATGCTATATAATACGGGTAATATAAGCAGGCTTGGAAAAACTGAAGACGGTAATACTGCAATGGACTTTGAGCCAGAGGAAATAGCACGCCAGTCAAGTATCAGCACAGGCTTTCACCAGTATTCATGGAAAAAGCATACAGTCTGCCTAATTGATACTCCTGGTGATCAAAACTTTTTTTCCGATACTAAACTTTCCATGCAGGCTGCTGACGGGGCAGTTGTTACCCTGGATGCGGTGGATGGTGTAAGATTTCAGGCAGAACAGGCCTGGGATTTTGCCGATGATTTTAAAATACCCCGTATAATTTTTGTTAACAAGCTTGATAAAGAACGCTCAGACTTTATGCGTACTTTTAAAGATGCTGCCGATATTTTTACGCCTAAACCCATGATTGTTCAGATTCCCATGGGAAAAGAAGATAGCTTTAATGGTATAGTCGATCTTATCTCCATGAAAGCCTACACTTATGATGATGGAAAAGCAAAGGAATGTGATATTCCTGCCGACATCCAGGATATGGTTGATACAGAAAGGGAAACACTCGTAGAAAATATAGCCGAAGCTGATGATGATCTCCTTGAAAAGTATCTTGAAGGTGAAAGCCTGTCTGATGATGAATTAAGATCGGTTTTGAAAAAAGGGGTTATTGAACAAAAAATTGTGCCGGTACTTTGCGGTTCTGCAACCAAAAATATTGGTATAGACCTTTTGTCTGATTTTATTATCGCCTGCCTCCCCTCCCCTTTTGATCGTGATAAAATAATTGCAACAGACGATTCAGGGGAAAATGAAGTTGAGTGCAATTATGATCCTGAAGAACCTTTTGCAGGCTTTGTTTTTAAAACAGTGGCTGACCCCTATGCCGGCCGCCTTACTATTTTTAAGGTGATTTCAGGAACCCTGGAAGAATCGGGTAACTTTTTCAATGTTAACAAAGATTCAAAGGAAAGATACACCCAGCTTTATACAATTGTTGGCAAAAAACAGATACCTGCAAAAGCAGCGGGGCCAGGTTCTATTGTAGCAGTTGCAAAGTTAAAAGATACAATAACCGGTGATACCCTGTGCGATCCCTCCAGAAAAATCAGGTTTCAGACAACGACCCCAATTAACACCTCCATATCTTTTGCAGTTCAGGCAAAGAACAAAGGGGATGAAGACAAGATATTTATCTCCCTGAATAAAATTCTGGAAGAGGATGCCGGATTAAAACTTGATCGAAATTCAGAGACCCATGAAATTTTATTATCCGGAAGCGGGCAGGTTCATATAGAAACTGCAGTTGAAAAACTGAGAAGAAAATATAATGTTGAAGTTCTTTTGAACACACCCAAAATTCCTTACAAAGAGACCATTAAAAAGAAGGTCAGGGTACAGGGAAGGCATAAAAAGCAGACCGGTGGGCATGGTCAGTTTGGAGACTGCTGGATTATAATGGAGCCTTTGCCAAAAGGGAAAGGGTTTGAATTTGTTAATGCTATTGTGGGCGGTTCCATCCCCAAAACATACATTCCGGCTGTTGAAAAAGGGGTTCTCGAGGCAGCAGAAAGGGGGGTTCTTGCCAAATTTCCCTGTGTAGATTTTAAGGTGACCCTGGATGACGGCTCGTTTCATGCTGTTGATTCTTCGGAAATGGCGTTTAAGCTTGCAGGGTCCCTGGCTTTTAGAAATGGTATTAAAGATGCTAAACCAACCATTTTGGAACCCATGATGCGTGTTACCATAATTACACCGGATGAATTCATGGGTGATATTATGGGTGATCTAAACGGAAGACGGGGGAAGGT
>DAOWMW010000070.1 GCA_030642865.1 Desulfobacteraceae bacterium | reverse complement strand
CTGAGGATATTTGCAGAAGTCATTTCTTTGCCGTTTATGGCAACCGGGTTTCCTGTTTCAAATGTTATTTCAATTACTTCAGGGGTGGAAGGAGCATTTTTTGGTGAAACTGTAAGCGTGAACATATCTTCCGGCGGCTGGTTCCAGGGGTCTTCTAAAATTCCACCTTCATAACTTATGTGAAGCATGTTTCTGTCGGTGCTGTATGGATTTTTTTTAGTTGTCGGTACAGGGATTCCATGCTTTTCAGCAAAGGCCATGAGGCTTGTTCTGGAGCTTAAATCCCATTCTCTCCATGGGGCAATTATTTTAATATGGGGATCATGGGCAAAATAACCTAACTCAAATCTTACCTGATCATTTCCTTTCCCTGTGGCTCCATGACTCACAGCATCTGCATTTTCAAGACTGGCTATTTCCATCTGGCGCCGGGCAATCAATGGCCTTGCAAGGGCTGTCCCCAGAAGATATTCACCTTCGTAAATGGCATTTGCCCTGAAAGCAGGAAAAACAAAATCTGCTGCAAATGTTTCTGTCAGGTCATCTATATATACTTTTGAGGCGCCGGTCTGTTTGGCTTTTTCTTCTATGTCGTCCAACTCTTCTTCCTGGCCGATATCTGCTGAAAATGTTATAACATTACATTTATACGTTTCGATTAACCATTTCAGGATCACTGAGGTGTCGAGTCCCCCGGAATATGCTAATATTACTTTTTTTATTTTTTCCGGCACTGATATATCTCCTTGCTTACAGGTCTATAAGGGTTCGCCCAAAAATAAATTGGCAATTTTAAGTTATTTTTACGCGAGCCCTAACTACAAAAATGTTTCAAGAATTGCCTTATGCATATGAAGCTTGTTTTCAGACTGGTCCCATATCACAGATTGTTCCCCCTCCATGACTTTATCACTGATTTCTTCTCCTCTGTGGGCTGGGAGGCAGTGCATAATTATAGCATCCTTTGCGGCCATGCTCACAAGTTTTGAGTTTAGCTGGAAAGGCTTAAATAATTTTTTTCTTTTTTCCAGTTGTTCTTCCTGGCCCATGCTTGCCCATACATCTGTGTAGATTACATCTGCACTTTCCACTGCCTCTCCAGGGTCGGTAACAATTTTAATCTTTCCCTTCCCGGCAGCCAGGGCATTTTTCATAATTTCGGGGTCAGGCTGATAATTTTCAGGGCATGCCAGGACAAGGTTAAGATCAAGTATCCCCGCAGTGTTGACCCAGGAGTTGGCCACATTATTTCCGTCCCCCACCCAGGCAATTTTCAGCCCCTTATATCTATTTTTATATTCCACTACGGTCATAAGATCACTTAGTACCTGACATGGATGATAGAGATCTGTTAATGCATTAATAACAGGTATGGTGGAAAAATTGTTAAATTCTTCTATTATTTCCTGGGCGTATGTCCTGATGACCAGGCAGTCTAAATAGCCTGAAAGAACCCTTGCTGTATCTTTTATCGGTTCATCCCGGGACATTTGTGTCTCTCGGGAGCTTATGAAAATAGATGACCCTCCAAGCTGTGATGCCGCAACTTCAAAAGATACGCGGGTGCGTGTTGAGGGCTTTTCAAAGATCAGCCCGATTGTTTTACCGGCCAGGGGGAGATCTGAAATATTTTGTTTATGCCTTTGTTTTAATTCAAGAGCTCTTGTAAGAAGATAATCAAAATCTTCTTTATCCAGGGTCGAAAGTGAGAGTAGGTTGTTTTCCATTTTAGTATTTCGCTTTAAGGTTTTATAAAATGCTGTCGAGGCAGCTGATTAACGCATCAATCTCTTCCTTTTTTATTATAAGGGGGGGGATAAACCGGAGGATATTCCCCTGAATAGAGTTAATGAGAAATCCTTTTTCCATGCATTTTTTTACAATGAGGTCTCCATCTGCATTGATCTTCATTCCAAGGAGAAGGCCAATTCCCCGTACATCCTCCACGCAGGCATGCTTTTCTTTTAAATAGTTAAGTTGTTTTATAAAATATTTACCCATGTTAAGGGCATGGTCAACTATTTTTTCTTTGTGGATGGTTTTAAGAACCTCAAGGGAAGCCGCAGTAACAATGGGAGTCCCTCCAAATGTGGATGCGTGGGTGCCGGGGCCAAATGCTTCGGCAATCTCTTCTCTGGCCAGCATGGCTCCGATGGGTAACCCATTGGCAAGAGCCTTTGCGAGGGTCATAATGTCAGGTTCAATACCAAAATTTTCATAGGCAAAAAGTTTGCCTGTGCGGCCCATTCCTGTCTGAATCTCGTCAAATATAAGGAGGGCGCCTGTTTTATCACAAATTTTCCTTACTTTTTTAAAATATCCAGGATCGGGACAGCGTACACCCCCTTCCCCCTGTATCGGTTCAATGAGTACAGCACAGGTGGATGGATCAATTTTCTTTTGTAATGCATCAATGTTGTTAAAAGGGATGAATTCGAAGCCTTCCAGCCCTGGATCAAACCCTGCTTTAATTTTATCCTGGCCAGTTGCCGAGAGTGTGGCCATGGTGCGGCCATGAAAAGATTTTTCCATGGTAATTATGGTATAACGGTTTTCCTCTTTTTTATCATTAAAATACTTTCTTGCCAGCTTTATTGCGGCCTCATTTGCTTCGGCGCCGCTGTTGCAGAAAAAAACCCTGTCCGCAAAACTTTTTTCAACGAGCAATGATGCAAGTTCGGTCTGGGGGCTGGTATAATAAAGATTTGAAACGTGAAGCAGCTTTTTGGCCTGATCCGATAATGCCCTGGCAATACCAGGATGCGCATGTCCAAGATTGCAGACTGCAATTCCTGCAACAAAATCGGTATAAGAACGTCCCTCGCTGTCCCATAAAGTAGCCTCTTTCCCTTTGGTCATCAGAACGGGGAACCTTTTGTAGGTTTTTGCTATTACTTGATCCGCTTTATTTATCGTTTCATTGGTATCCATTTAATCCTCCACAGTTACAGGGTGGCGCATATCAAATTCCAGGAATTTTATAACTTCAGTCCCGACCCCCTCGTCAGTAAAGAGCTCAAGAATTAATGCATGTCTTTTGCAGCCGTTGATTATGTGAACTTTGTCTAATCCGTGCTGAAGCGCATCAAGGGCGTACTCTATTTTGGGTATCATCCCCCCCGATATTATTTTTTCGTCAATCATTTTACTGATCTCATCTTCATGGATCGAAGATATTAATGAGCCGTTTTTGTCCAGAACCCCATCTACATCTGTGAGAAACAGAAGCCGCTCTGCGTTAAGCGCACTGGCCACAGCTGATGCAACAAGGTCAGCGTTTATATTGAAGGTCTCTCCGGAGCTGCCCGTGCCAACAGGGGCGATAATCGGTATAAAGTCTTTTTGAGTCAGGGTATTTATTATTTCTGTTTCAATCCTGGTCACCTTCCCCACCAGGCCAGGGTCAATAATTTCCGGAGGTTTGTCTTCATCCCCATGATAAACTATTTTGAGTTTTTCTGCAGATATGAGTCCCCCGTCTTTTCCGCTCAAGCCAACTGCTTTTCCACCATGGCGGTTTATTCGTCCCACAATATCCTTGTTAACCTTGCCCCCCAATACCATTTCCACCACATCCATGGTAGCTTCATCGGTTAAGCGCATCCCCCTTACAAATTTGGGGAGGATACCCATGCTGTCAAGAACGGAATTGATTTGGGGCCCCCCTCCATGGATTACAACAGGATTAAGGCCGATATATTTCATTAATGTTATATCTGCCGCAAAATCTTCTTTTAACTGTTTGTCGACCATGGCATGGCCGCCATATTTAATTACAATGGTTTTGCCGGAAAAAAAACGTATATAGGGAAGAGCTTCAATTAATATATCCGCCACATTATTTTGCATGATTATAATATGTACCTGCTTAAATCCTCATCGTTTTTAATATCTTTCAATTTATCATTAACATATTGTTTGGTGATGGTTATCTTTTTTTCAAGCATATCAGGGGCGTCAAAGAGGACCTCGTCAAGGAGTCGCTCCATTAGCGTATGAAGTCTTCGTGCTCCAATATTGTCTGTTAAATTATTAACATCTTCCGCGATTTTTGCTATTTCTTCAATGGCCTCCTGCTGAAAGGTTATTTCAATACCTTCTGTTTTTATTAATTCCCGGTACTGAAGCAGAAGTGCATTTTTAGGTTCAGTTAATATCCTGACAAATTCGGCCTGGGCAAGGGAGTTAAGCTCTACCCTGATGGGGAAACGCCCCTGGAGTTCAGGTATTAAATCGGATGGCTTGCATGCATGAAATGCTCCTGATGCGATAAAGAGTATATGATCGGTTTCAACGGGACCATATTTGGTTGAAACTGTACACCCTTCAACTATTGGCAGAAGATCTCTTTGAACCCCTTCCCTTGATATATCGGGGCCGTGACTTCCATTTTTACCGGTAATCTTGTCAATTTCGTCTAAAAAAACAATTCCGGATTGCTCAACTTTTTTAATAGCCTGATTTATAACCTTTTCCATATCAAGAAGATCCTGGGTCTCCTCGGCGATGAGAATTTCCAGGGCTTCGGGAACCTTTAGCTTACGCCGTTTTACATTCTTGGGCATCATCCCGCCGATCATCTCTTTGATGTTGAGTCCCATCTCTTCTATTCCCATGTTGGAAAAAATTTCCACCACAGGTGGTGCTTTTTCGGAGACATCAAGGTCAAGATATCTGCTGTCAAGTTTCCCGTTTTTCAGCATTGTTCTCAGCTTTTCGCGGGTACTGGTGTGAGATGTTTCCTCTGAACATTGCGTAACTATTTCCAGTGGGGGGTCCTTTGCTTCTTCGGTTTTTTTATGAAGCCGTCCCTTTGGCTTTGGAAGGAGCAGGTCGAGAATTTTTTCTTCTGCAGCATGTGTGGCTTTTTCCTGAACATTATCCTGCTCTTTAAGTTTAAGTTTGTTCACTGTAAGATCAAGAAGATCCCTGACCATTGATTCAACATCCCGGCCTATATATCCTATTTCCGTAAATTTTGAAGCTTCAACCTTTGTAAAGGGAGATTCCGTAAGCGAGGACAATCGCCTTGCGATTTCTGTTTTTCCCACTCCTGTGGGGCCGATGAGTATTATATTTTTAGGTGCAATCTCGTCTCTGATATCCTCTGGTACCTGCTGTCTGCGCCAACGGTTTCTTAAGGCAATGGCAACGGATCGTTTTGCATTTTCCTGTCCTATAATATATTTGTCAAGTTCTGTTACTATTTCAGATGGCTTAAGATCATTCATATAATTTCCTGCTTAGGATTGGGGATGAAATAAATTACCCATAATTGCGCCGGGCTTGTGGCCGTCTTCAAGGCGCATCAATGGTTGCATACTCGGAGTCTGCGGCCATTGATGCAACACAGAAGACGGGCACAAGAACAAGTAATTCTGTGTAATTTGTAAAATTCACGATCCTTAAGATTGGGGATGAAATTCACGATCCTTATATTTAACATGCTACAACTCTTCAATTGTAAGGGATTCGTTAGTATATATACATATTGAACTGGCTATTTTCATGGCCTCTTCAACGATTTTTTTTGCATTCATATCTGTATGCTTTATAAGGGCTGAGGCTGCTGCCTGCGCTCCAGCCCCGCCTGAGCCAATGGCTATCACATTTTCATCCGGTTCAATTACATCTCCGTTTCCTGATATGAGGAATACTCTGGAATCATCAACTGCGATCATCACAGCTTCGAGGCGTCTTAGAAATTTATCTGTTCGCCAGTCCCTGGCAAGCTCAACAGCGCTGCGGGTCAGATTCCCATTATACCTTTCGAGCTTTGTCTCCAAACGTTCTGAAAGATGAAGTGCATCCGCGGTTGTTCCTGCAAATCCTACGATTATTTTGCTATTGTATATTCGTCGAACTTTTTTTGCGTGGTGTTTTATGACGGTGCTGTTTAAAGTGACCTGACCGTCTCCGGCCACTGCGGTTTTTCCTTTATGTTTTACGGCCAGTATTGTTGTTCCGTGAAAATTCATATAATGATTCCTTTAATGATTCCCTGGAGATCGACAAATCGTCGGGTGTTGTAAAGCCACCTCAGCCGTGTGCCATAATACAGGGTTTGATTTTATTCCGAGCCATTTAGTGCTGTACGCCTTCCTCTCCCCTGGCCTGTGCCAAATTTTAAAATTGGGTAATTTATTTCATCCCCAATCCTTATCTGAAAGTCTATATCTGGCAATACACAGTTCGATGTTTTTAAAATATATTATCGCCTTGGGTGAGCTTTATCGTAAATTTCCATGATTCTGCCGATGCTTACATGGGTGTATCTTTGAGTTGTAGAGAGGCTCTTGTGCCCCAGAAGCTCTTGAACAGCTCTCAAGCCTGCGCCGGAATCGAGCATATGTGTGGCAAATGCATGCCTTAATGTATGGGGGGAAACAGGCGTTAATAATGCACATTGAGCAACAAGTTTTTCGAGAATTCTGCCAATGGACCTTGTGGTCAGGCGTTCGTTTTTATAATTTAAAAAAAGCGGGGACTTTTTATCCATATTTATACCAGTTTTACTGTACAGTTTTTTTCTATATGCATCAACAGCAGCCACAGCTTTTTTGCCTATGGGAAGAATTCGTTCTTTGTTGCCCTTACCCAGTACTTTTATCAGGAATTTTGAATGGTCCAGATCACTGGTATTCATTCCTGCAAGCTCGGAAACACGTATTCCTGTGGAATAGAGTGTCTCGAAAATGGCAAGGTTCCTTAATCCTAAAATGGTACTCGTTGCTATTGAGTCCAGGAGTCTGAATATTTCATCCACAGTAATATGGGAAGGAATTCTTTTTTCCTGCTTTGGTGTGAGTATAAGTTCCGCAGGATTTTCAAGGATAAGGTTACGCCTGGCTAAATATTTGAAAAAAGTACGGATTGCAGCAAGTTTGCGTGCAATTGTACTTTTTTTGTTTTTTTTATGTAAAAAACCAAGATAATTTTT
>DAOWMW010000153.1 GCA_030642865.1 Desulfobacteraceae bacterium | reverse complement strand
GGTATTGCAAAACGTGTAACCGCAATATTATATTCAAAAGATAAAACAGACACGTCCAAAGAACCAGCAGATCTGGAAACAAACGACAATAAAAAAATACCCACCCGCCCTTAGATTGGGGATGAATTTAATTCACGATCTTTAATGCCAGGAGATAAAACAGGAGAGATAAAAATTGTTTCCAAAGGAATCAATACATTTTGTTCATCAAAAGACTCCCGTAAGTTTTCTGGAGCATCTCCATTATATCGGAGGCTGTTCTCTGCTTTAACACCTCTTCCAAAAACTGTCTGGACTCTTCCATGGAAATGGCTCTTATTATATTTTTCACAATCGGTATCGACCTGGGGTTCATGCTCAATTCATCAATCCCCAACCCCAGGATTATCGGAGTATAAAGAGAATCAGCAGCCATTTCGCCGCAAAGAGACATTTTTTTCCCTTTTTTGTGTCCCACATCTGCGGCATGCTTCATTAAGCGAATAACCGCAGGCTGGAGCCCATCATAAAGATAAGCAACGTCCCTGTTCCCCCTGTCTATGGCAAGGGAATACTGAATTAAATCATTTGTACCAAAGCTGAAAAAATCGACCTGCTCTGCCAGCTTATCTGCCATAATAATAGCCGAAGGAATCTCAAGCATGATACCAATGTCAATATCCATGTTAAATGTTGTCCCTTCCCCATCCAGAACAGACGCAGCCTGATTTAACAGCTCCCTGGCCATTATTATTTCATCATAACATGATATCATCGGAAATAATATTTTGACATTCCCAAACACAGCTGACCTTAATATGGCTTTAAGCTGAGTCTTAAAAATATCAGGATTTTTCAAACAATATCTTATGGCACGGAGACCAAGAAAAGGATTGGTTTCATGGGGACCTGACATGGAGCCTATGGCCTTATCACCGTTAATATCAAGAGTCCGGATTGTTACAGGCTTTGGGGCCATTGCTTCCACCACACTCTTATATTTTTCAAAAAGGTCATCTTCACTGGGAAATGTGGGACAATTTAAATACTGAAATTCCGTTCTGTAAAGTCCTATTCCGTCTCCGCCATGGGAAATCACAGAGTCAGTCTCCTCAGGAAGCTCAATATTCCCCATGACCATCAGGCGAACATTATCGGTTGTTTTTGCACAAATATCACTGTTCAGTGTTAAAGTTGCCTCATAGTTATCATAGGCCTCCTGGCGCTGCGCAAAATCGAGCAAAGTCTTTTCTTCAGGGTTAACAATAACTATTCCTTCTGTCCCATCGACTATGATGAGGTCATCATCACTAATCAGGTCCGTTGCCCCGTCAAGACCAAGAACAGCCGGAATTCCCAAAGTCCGTGCAATAATGCTTGTATGGGAAGTTTTCCCACCTTTATTTGTCACAAACCCCTGTGTCTTTTTCAAACTTATCTGACTGGTCTGAGCGGGGGAAAGATCATCCGCAACAAGAATGACACGTTTTTTCATACCGCTCATATCTACTTTTTGGACGCCCACAAGATTTTTTATGACACTATCGGTCACATGTGTTAAATCAGCAACACGGGCACTTAAATACGGATTTTCCATCTGATGAAACATCATTTTTAAATTCGCGGCAACATTTTTTACTGCCCACTCCGCATTAACCTGCTCCTGTTCACATGTTTCAATAACTTTGTCATAGAGCATTTTGTCCTTCAGCATCATCAGGTGGGATTCGAAAATACCAGTTTGACGCTGCATGGCATCAGGTGTTTTTTTGATTAATCGATTGAGTTCATCCCTGGTTTTTTTAACAGCTGCCTTAAAACGTTTTATCTCCGCAGGCAAAGCCTTTGTGCTGAGATAATATTTCTCAACAATATCCATATTGACCTGGTTAAGAAGGTAAGCGTTGCCTATGCAAATTCCGGGAGACGCATTTATACCGTATAAAATTTTTTCTTTAAACATTGACGATGGCATCTATTTTTTTTATTCTCCAAATCGATTTTTAACCAATTGAACGAGTTGTTCCAAAACGCTCTTATCACAAGGTTCATCAATCTCAAATGTAATTTTTGTACCTGCTTCACATGCAAGAGTGAGAATTTCGAAGATATCCGAAGCATCCACCCTTTTCCCATTATTGATTATCCAGATATTTGATTTTGCTCTTACCGCTAGATTGGCTATTTTCCCGGCCGGCCTGGCATGAATACCAAACTTATTATCAATAACTATATCCTGTGAAATCATCAAAAAAAAACACTATATTCTAACCCGGATAAACCGGAATTTTGAGTTAAGCTACAAAAATTCCCTTTAATTTCTGATTTTACAATATTTTCTGCCACAAAAATAATTAATAAGATACTATCGTATTAACGAAGGTTTCAGACACCTGAATTATGAATTATCAATTAAAAAATATAACATATATGGCCAGTTAATGCAAATTTAAAAATACACTTGCATTACCATGGCACAATGAAATAAATTCAATGCACATATCAATTAAAAAAATGCGTAACATCAATAATCAAATAAAAGAATTCCTGATTTTCATGAAAACCTTTTTACAAAAAATCGAATCTGTAATCTATTCTGACAAAAAGGCGAAACCATCCTTTTTATCCACCTTTTTATTAACAATCTCTTTTTGCTATGCATCTGCCATGAGATTAAGGGTATATCTCTACGAATTCGGCCTTTTCCGGACAAACAGACTCCCATGTGCTGTTATTTCCATAGGAAATATCACGGTGGGAGGAACAGGAAAGACACCCATGACCATATATACAGCTAATCTGGTTAAAAAGCTCGGGTATAAGGTTGTGGTTATAAGCAGGGGGTATAAAGGAGCCGCTGAAAAAAAGGGAGGAATTGTAAGTGATGAAAAAAATATCCTCATGGACTGCAAAACAGCAGGGGACGAGCCATTGATGATTGCTGAAAAATTAAAGGGTGTCCCCGTCATTGTAGGAAAAAACAGGTTTGCCTCAGGGAAAATTGCAATTCAAAAATTTAACCCCGATGTTATTATATTAGACGACGCGTTTCAGCATATAAGCCTGATACGTAACTTGAATTTACTCCTCCTTGACCAAAAAAAACCATTCGGCAATAACCAGATTGTGCCCAGGGGGATATTAAGGGAGCCTGTTTCATCTGTTTTGCGCAGCGATGTTCTAATCTTTACAAGGTCTGATCCAAAAGAACCGGATCTTCAGCATGGTGGAAAATTCATCAACAAAAAGTCTTTCACATCCTGGCATTCACCATTTATTCACAAGATTATTAAAGGAAACAACGGACAAAACAAAAAGAAAAAAGAAAAAAATCAAAAACAGCAAAATAATATAATTACACAAAAAAATATTTTTGCCTTTTCAGGCATTGCAGATAATATGAATTTTTTAACTACTTTAAAAGAACTGAAATATCATATCAAAGGCTTTTCAAAATTCAATGACCACCATCAATACTCGTCAGAAGATATTGATGCTATCCTGCAATCAGCCTTAAACAGTAACGCAAACATGATCGCCACCACACATAAGGATTATATAAAACTTACCCCCACGCTTCCATGGCCAATGGACCTTGCGGTTATAGATGTTGCCATATCATTTGGAAAAGATAAAAAAAGATTTTCTAATTACATAGAGACAGAACTTGCCCGAATAATGTGCCATCAAGGGCTCGCCCAAAAATAAGATTGGGGATGAAATAAATTGATTATCCAATCTGGAAAGTCAGCATTAACCAGCCTTTGTTTTAAGCCAGGTCGGCTTTTTGTCGAAAGATCCAAAAATGGTGAAATATCCTCGCCTTTATCAAAAAATTCATCTAATTCCTTAGCTTTCATAATATAATTTTCAGCCCTCAATTCTGATGATTCTCTCTGCTTCTTTAATATCTTCGGGCCTGTCTACCCCCAGGCTGCTGAACCTGGTTATAACCACATGTACAGGAATATTATTTTCCAGAAGCCTTAGCTGCTCTAGTCTCTCTGTTTTTTCAAGCTTTCCCATGGGCAAAGAGACAAACCGTTTTAAGGTTTTCATACGAAAAGCATACAATCCCACATGCCCCAAAGAGCCTTCCCCTGATTTATCCCGTTTGTAAGGTATATCGGATCTGGAAAAATAGAGGGCATTACTGTTTGCGGTTAGTACCACCTTAACCAGATCAGGATTTTTGGCACCATGGGATTCTATTTTTCTTGCCAGCGTGGTAACCTGAACCTGGGAATCTGAAAAAGGGGTTATAAGTTCAGTAAGCATTTCAGGCGCAAGAGCAGGTTCATCCCCCTGTATATTTATCACCACAGCATCTTCAGAAACTTTTATCAGTTGTGCCGCTTCCATAACTCTGTCTGTACCACTTTTGTGATCATTCCGCGTCATTACCACAGGAACGCCAAAATCCTTTGCAACAGAAAAAATACGTTCATCATCAGTGGCCAGAACCACCTTTAAAAGATCTCTGCCCAGACTTGCCCTGTGAAAAACATGCCAGAACATGGGCTTCCCCAGAATATCAGCCAAAGGCTTTCCTG
>DAOWMW010000205.1 GCA_030642865.1 Desulfobacteraceae bacterium | reverse complement strand
TTTAATCCTTCAGAAACCAGAAAAATTCTCATTAATATTGCTGATTTTGCCATGATTAGAAAAACATAAAGGATAATATGATTTTTTTTTTAAAGAAGCGTCTCCCTTTGCTCTTTGTTTTCTCTTTGTTAATATTTTTTTTCCCTGATCATCTTCTTGCAGAGGAAAAAGATGAAACAACAACCCTCAAGGTAATAGGCACAAGCCTTTGCTCTGATACATATGGAATGACAGCAGCACGGGAAAAGGCGATTTCAAACGGTCTTCTCACTGCTGTTGAACTGGTTACAGCAGACCTTATTCCTTCTTCTTCCTTTGCCACTAATTTTACCGCTCTAAATAAATTACTGACAGCTCATGCAGATCAATTCATCAATAAGTATAAAGTGTTAACAGAATTTACTTTTAAAAATGAATATAAAGTAATGATACAGGCGACTGTTTCTATTCCTAAAGTCAGACATGAGCTTGAAACTGAGGGAATAATTCCCATGGGCAATAATTTGCCTTCTGTCTTGTTTCTTGTTTCTGAGATTAAAGGGAAAAACGGGAACGCAATTTGCTGGTGGGAAAATCCTTTTACGACTGTATCCCTTGCCGGAGAAGCAGGGCTGGCTGATATTATGGAAAAAAAAGGATTTCGCATTGTAACCCATAATCCTCCGACCCCCCTTTTTGATAAAAAAAACGCCCCCCCCCTTTTGTATATGGATGACAAGCTGGCCACGGAGATGGGCTCCCTGCTAAATGCAGAAGTAGTGGTGGTCGGAGAAGCAATGGCATTTAAAACCGGGAATATTACAGAAAAAAATATCACATCCTTTAAAGGGACTGTCTCGGTACGGGCTATTAAAACAGAGTCCGGCGAACTTATGGGGAGAGTGTCCCAGACTGCGGACTCGATAAGCATGGACGAAGAAACAGGAATTAACGAAGTGCTCAAAAAAGCCGGATTTCTGGCAGGGGAAAAACTTGCATCACAAATAGCCGAAATCAAACAGGACAGAACAGCAGACAATTCTGCTAAAATTAAAATAATGGTTAAAGGAACAAATAACCTTATAAATTTTGTACTATTTCGTAAGGGTTTACAATCCCTGCAGGGCATCTCATTAATGCAGATAAAGCAGATAGAGCCGGATGGGGCAACAATTGCTGTCAATTTTAAAGGGGACGCAAAAAAGCTCGCAGATATTCTTAGAATAAAACCCTTTAACTCATTTAGCATAAATATTATCGACATATCAGAAAACTTTCTGAAAATCGCTCTTATCCCTGAACAGACCTCTGCAGAGTTACAGTGAAACAATCAAACAACCCAATAAACATACCCAATATAATATCCATTGCCAGAATCCTGGTAACCCCTGTTTTTATTCTTTTGCTGATAGAGCAGCTTTTTTTTCAGGCTTTTCTGATTTTTGCAATGGCAGCTATAAGTGACGGAGTTGACGGTTTTATAGCAAGACATTTTAATCAACGCACAGAACTGGGAGCTTACCTTGATCCCATAGCTGACAAATTACTCCTGACATCTGCATTTATAGGCCTTGCCATTCTTCAAATAATTCCCAGCTGGCTAACCATAATCGTAATTACCCGCGATATTATAATATTGCTGGGAATTATATTTTTTATACTAACAAAAATAGACTTTACAATTGAACCGCGCATTATCAGCAAATTCACCACCGTTGCCCAGCTTGCAACAATCCTTTTGTCCCTTCTGAGGAATAATAGCCATGACACAACACAAATAGTTATCATGGGGATCACCACAGGATTAACAGTAATCTCTGGAATTCACTATATCTTTATTGGATTCAGAATTCTTCAGGACAATGCGGGAAAATCCGATCCATAATAAAATTTGAAAACCGCTGCAACTCGCTTGTGCTCAAACAACCAGAGCTACAAGGGCAGAAATGGATTCTGCCCTGCTGCTTCAGGTATAATCTGAATTTTAATCAAATCCACCTGAAGCATATTTTTAATCAGTATTCCTAACCCAGCCAACCCTATATGTCATAATAAAGAAAAAATTCGTGGGGATGGGGGCGAAGTTTTACAGGATTCACTTCATTTTCTATTTTATAATTAATCCACATATCAATAACATCTTTGGTAAACACATCCCCTTTTAAAAGGAACTCATGATCTTCCCTAAGAGCAGAGAGGGCTTCATCAAGGGACCCCGGCGCAGATTCCACTTTTACCAATTCTTCCGGTGGGAGGTCATATATATTCTTATCAAGGGGATCACCAGGATCAATCTTATTCTCAATTCCATCCAGTACAGCCATGAGCAGCGCAGAAAAAGCCAGGTAACCGTTACAGGAAGGATCAGGTGTTCTGAACTCTATCCGTTTTGCCTTTGGCGATGCTGAATACATGGGAATGCGGACAGCAGCACTTCTGTTTCTGCTTGAATAGGCAAGGTTAACAGGGGCCTCAAAACCTGGCACAAGTCTTTTATATGAATTGGTTGTGGGATTGGTAAATGCGCAAAGAGCTTTGCAGTGTTTTAAAATTCCGCCTATGGCATAAAGGGCTTCCTGGGATACACCTGCATATTTGTCTCCGGCAAAAACAGGATTATTATCCTTCCATATACTTATATGGGTATGCATACCTGTACCATTGTCTTCAAATAGCGGTTTAGGCATAAAAGTAACAGTATGGCCATTATTATAGGCTACATTCTTTAAAACATATTTAAACCATACAAGCTGGTCGCCCATCTGCACCAGAGGCTTAAAACGCATATCAATTTCAGCCTGACCCGCCGTGGCAACTTCATGGTGCTGGCATTCAACATCTATTCCTATATCTTCCAGGGTAAGAAGCATTTCTGTACGAAGATCCTGAAACTTATCAGTGGGAGGAACAGGAAAATATCCTTCTTTATGCCTGGGTTTATATCCCAGATTGGGGCCTTCATCCCGGCCTGTGTTCCATGCGGCTTCTACTGAATCAACCGAATAAGAACCAGAATTTTTGCCTGATTCAAAACGGACATCGTCAAAAATAAAAAATTCCGCTTCAGGACCGAAGTATGCTGTATCACCAATCCCCGTGGTTGCAAGATAAGCTTCGGCTTTTTGAGCAATGTACCGTGGGTCACGGGAATAGGCTTCACGGGTAATCGGATCAAAGATATTTCCAATCATAACAAGGGTGGGCTCTTTAAAAAAAGGATCCATCTTTGCAGTTGAAGGATCCGGTATCACGATCATATCACTTGCATCAATGGGCTGCCAGCCCCTGATACTCGATCCGTCAAAACCGTATCCATCTTCAAATGTTAATTCATCAAGTTCGCTTACTGGAACTGTAAAATGCTGCCAGATTCCTGGGAAATCCATAAACCTGATATCCAGCACCCTTGTTCCACTATCTTTTACCATTTTTAAAACTTCTTTTGGCGTCATAAAATAATCCTCCTTTTTTTAAATCATAATTTAACAAATTTATATTTTTTTAAGCTGACAAGCCTGAATGAACAAAGCCCTAAGCATGTTCACCATGCAGTGACTGGTCAAGGCCTTCTATTTCATACTGCTCATCTATTGTTTATGGTGTACCGGGTTCCTTTACGTACCCTGTCCAGCGCGGTGAGAAGTCGATTTAAATTGATGGGGGAACAA
>DAOWMW010000108.1 GCA_030642865.1 Desulfobacteraceae bacterium | reverse complement strand
GCAATTTTAAGTGTTGAGGCGCCTGCCTGGCAAGGCGCGAAAGCGTAGGAATATCAGGATATTTATACGTTTTCGTAACGCAGTCAGGCAGGATGGATCGACGCTTAAAATGTTAAGTTATTTTTGGGCGAGCCCTAAGAGCCAGGAAAAGTATCAATATTTTAAACAGGTGTTTCCATGTCGATAAAGTTATGCGATCTGCCCGATGAGGTGGACGGTTTCCTTGAAGTGCATCGTGAGCTTATGCATTTTCATGTTTCTAAAATTTTGCTTGTTTCGAGCCTTTATGATGCTTTTGTCACGGAAGAAGATGGGGGCCTTGCCGAAGGAATAATCGGTGAATACCATGAGCTGAATTTATCCGCCCCTCCCAGGATCATATGGGTATCTTCCATGGAAGAAGCGTTTGCGGCTTTATCGGAAAATGATGTTGATCTTGTACTTGTTATGTCCAACCTGAAAAATATAGATCCCTGTTTTTTGTGCGGTAAAATAAAGGAAGCCCATCCATCCCTTTTTATATCTCTTTTGTCCCCCAATGCCGACAGCCTCATGGCAGATCATGGGGGGGCGTATAAAGAAGATCTCTTTGATATGAAATTTGTCTGGAGGGGGAATACAGATCTTCTTTTGTCCATCATAAAGAACGTTGAAGACATCCTTAATGTTGATTATGATACCCAAAGGGGACGGGTGAGGGTCATTATTTTTGTGGAGGATTCTCCTATTTATTCTTCATCTATTCTTCCTGTTTTGTATAAAGAGATTGTAATTCAGACACAGGCTGTGATGGATGAGTCTGTTAATCGTTCCCACGGTCTGCTCATGATGCGGGCAAGGCCAAAAATTCTTACCGCCAGGAATTTTGAGGAAGCTCTTTGCCTTGTCCGAAGGTTTAAGCCTTATTTGCTCAGTATTATTTCTGATGTCCGGTTTTACAGAGAGGGGAGGCTTGACGATAATGCGGGTTTCGTACTGATCGATCTGATTAAAAAAGAATTTCCCGGCATGCCCCTTCTGATTTTAAGTTCAGATGAAGCCAACCGTGAAAAGGCATTAAAACGATCAGTCCTGTTTTTGAATAAAAAGTCACCTTCCCTTTATAATGATATTCGTTTTTTTTTCATAAAATTTTTGGCTTTTGGAGATTTTGTATTTCGTATGGATGACGGAACAGAGGTTGCCAGAGCATCCAATATCCGAGAGATGGAAAAAATTATTTTATCTGTTCCGGATGAATCGATTCTGTACCATGCATGCAGGGATCATTTTTCAACCTGGCTTATGGCCCGTTCTGAAATACGACTGGCTTCAAATCTTCAACAAGTAAAGCCGGCTGAATTTTCAAGTACCGGAGAAATTAAAAAGTATCTTTTTGATTTACTTGTCGCAAATCGGAGGGGCCGGCACAAAGGGGCTGTTATCGATTTTATTCCTGAGGATCTTAATACAAATGCATATTTTATGAAAACAGGGAAAGGCTTTCTCGGCGGAAAGGCCAGGGGCCTTGCCTTTATGTCTTATCTTTTTTGCCGGACAAAAGCACTTTATGATAAATATCCTGATCTGAATATTTATGTGCCCAAAACACTTGTTATTACCACAGACATATTTGATGAATTCATGGAAAATCATTTTTCAAAGCATGATTTTTCAGGCCGGAAATATAGTGATGAAAGTATAATAAAGATGTTCCATGGTGCGGATCTTCCTGACCGTCTATCTTCTGATCTTGAACAGTATCTTCTTAAAACAGACCGTCCCATTGCTGTACGATCATCGAGTCTTCTTGAAGACGCTCAATATATGCCCTGTGCCGGAATATATAAAACCATAATGCTTCCCAATAATCATCCTGAAACAGGTGTAAGGCTCGCCCAGCTTTTAAGTGCTGTAAAACTGGTATATGCCTCCACATATCTTGACGCTCCAGCGCAGATGGCAAAAACCAGCCTTCACAGGCCCGAGGAAGAGAAAATGGGGGTTATCCTCCAGCCAATTGTGGGACAGCGCCATGGTGATTTTTATTTTCCTGATGTTTCAGGAGTTGCTCAATCGTATAATTATTATCCATTATCATACATGCAGTCAGAGGAAGGGATAGCCTATGTTGCTATGGGTCTGGGAAAAACAGTTGTGGAGGGGGGAAGGGCACTTCGGTTTTCCCCCAGATATCCGGAAATTCTTCCGCAGTTTTCAACAGTTGATGATATTCTTGAAAACTGTCAGCGTAATTATTATGCCCTTAAAATGAGAGAACCCCGGGATGAAGTTCAACCATCAAACCTTTCTTCTGAAAATCAAGCTGTGGATAAAACCCTTGTGAAACTGGATATAGATGATATGCCCGATGAAATTTTTCGTAATACCGGGTCACATCTTTTTAGTACCTATTTCCCGGAAGATCACAGAATCAGGGATAGTGCAGAAATCAGCGGGCATAGAATATTGACATTTGCCGGCATATTAAAATACAATACTTTTCCCCTTCCGGAACTCTTGACAGATATATTAAGTATTGGTCAGGAAGGGATGGGCACCCCTGTGGAAATCGAATTTGCGATAAATTTTCCCAAAGGGGGTAATCAGGGAGGGGGGTGCCTGAAACCTGAGTTTGTGCTTCTTCAGATCAGACCCATCTCCATGTTTTACAGGAGCATGGAAGTTCTTATTAGTGATGATGAGATTGCAAAATCCATATGCTTTACAGATAATGCCCTGGGAAACGGGACATTTCTGGATATTTCGGATATTGTTTTTGTAAAGCCAGAGTCCTTTGATCCTGCATGCACACTTGAAATTGCCAGACAGGTCGCCATGATTAACAGGGAACTTGTCCGGCAAAAGAGAAAATATATACTTGCAGGGCCTGGGAGATGGGGTACCACCGACAGGTGGCTTGGTATTCCTGTAACCTGGAATGATATTTCCGGAGCTGGTGTTATCATAGAAACATCTTCTGAAAAATTGAATGCAGAGTCTTCCCGGGGCACCCATTTTTTCCATAATATCACATCCCTTGGAATCGGGTATCTGACTGTTTCGCAGTATGATAATAACAGCTTTATCGATTTCAACAGGTTAAAAGTTCTCCCTGTTGAACAGGAGACCTCTTTTTTATTACATGTCAGACAAAAAGAATCCTTTAAGATAAAAATTGACGGGAATAAATCAAGGGGAGTTATATTGCTTTAAACGGATGTTTTAATCAGATTATACCTGTTGATGCAGATATTCGCTGAATAGTAAAGGGCGGGCACAAGACCTGCCCCTGCTAACAAATAAAGGAAGAAAAATGGAAAACGAGATTAATATTATTAAGGGGAGGGATCCAGGGGAAAGGGAGTTTCATCAGGCTGTCACAGAAGTCCTTGAATCGATTGCTCCTGTACTGGAAAAAAATCCTGAATACCGTCGTCTAAAGATTGTTCAAAGGATAACCGAGCCTGAACGGATTATAATATTCCGTGTTCCATGGATGGATGACAGGGGCGGGGTTCATGTTAACAGGGGCTTTAGAATAGAGATGAACAGTGCCCTTGGTCCATATAAGGGAGGACTTCGGTTTCACCCCTCTGTGAACCTGTCCATATTAAAATTTCTTGCTTTTGAACAGGTTTTTAAAAATGCCTTAACCACCCTTCAGATGGGGGGAGGTAAAGGTGGCTCGGATTTTGACCCCAAGGGAAAATCGGACAGTGAAGTTATGAGATTTTGCCAGAGTTTCATGGCTGAACTTTTTCGTCATATAGGTCCAAACACGGATATCCCTGCCGGTGATATTGGTGTTGGGGCAAGGGAAATAGGTTTTTTGTTCGGTATGTACAAGAAACTGAAAAATGAATTCACAGGGGTGCTGACAGGAAAGAGCATAGGATGGGGCGGAAGCCTGATACGACCGGAAGCAACAGGATACGGTTGTGTATATTTTGCAGCGGAAATGCTGGCAGAAAAGAATTCAACAATCAGTGACAAGATTTGTCTTGTTTCAGGTTCCGGCAATGTTGCCCAGTTCACTTCTGAAAAAATTATTGCCCTGGGGGGAAAAGTTATTACTCTATCTGATTCATCAGGATATATACTTGATGAAAGCGGAATTGATGAAAGTAAATTGCATTTTGTAAAAAGGCTTAAAAACGTAAAAAGGGGAAGAATAAAAGAGTATGCAGATAAGTATAAAGAGGCTGTTTATACGGTCTGTGACCATGGGGCCGGCTATAATCCTTTATGGAATTATAAGGCAGACTGTGCTTTTCCCTGCGCAACAGAAAATGAAATAAATGAAACAGATGCCCAAAATCTGATAAATAATGGAGTCTCTCTGGTTTGTGAGGGAGCAAACATGCCTGTAATGTACGGGGGCGTAAAATTATTCCTGGATAATAATATTCTTTATGGTCCTGCAAAGGCCGCAAATGCAGGGGGTGTTGCCGTATCAGGTCTTGAAATGGCTCAAAACAGCATGCGCCTTAGCTGGCCGGCTGAAGAGGTGGATCAAAGGCTGAAAATTATTATGAAAAATATTCACAGAAGTTCTCTTGATGCTGCCCGGCAGTATAATCTCCCTGGAAATTATTTTGCCGGAGCTAATATGGCCGGATTCATTAAAGTTGTGGAAGCCATGATTGATCAGGGGCTGGTTTAAGTTTAGTTCAAATGGCCGACGTTATGACCAACTCCGATTTTTTGCTTTAAAATTATTCAATTATGTTAAAAAAAAACAGGTTACAACAGATTTTGAACAATAGGGCTTTCTCCTTTTATAATTTTGCATGGAAAGTTGCTATACCTTTGCTAAGACGTAACCACAGGCTTGCAGACGGGTTTTTGGAAAGGACTTTGTCTGTTAAATTAACTATAGCAGATGTATGGATTCAGGCCGCTTCTGCAGGTGAATCGTATATAGCCTTAACTCTTTTAAAGAGCTTTTCCCGGCTTTATGGCGGATCAGCAGATATTCTGATTACCACAAATACCAGGCAGGGTCTCGATATTTTGAATAAAGGGGTGCCTGATATTGAAAATGCCTCCGCCATGAAGATTTCCACAGCTTTTTTCCCTTTTGACAAACCTGCATTGATGGATGCTGCTGTACAACAGGTCAGTCCCAGAATCATGATTCTCATGGAGACTGAAATGTGGCCTGCCCATCTTGCTGCCCTGAAAAAGCATCAATGTAAAATACTAATTATTAATGGAAGGATTACGGAAAAAAGTTTGAACCAGTATCTTTTATGGCCTTCTCTTTGGCGAAGCCTCATGCCCGACAAGATCTGTGCGGTTACCTCCATGGAGGCAAAACGGTTTGCCTGTCTTTTTGATTCTGCCTCTGTTGATGTTATGCCCAATATAAAATTTGACAGAGTTGCAGAGAAGACTGATTACTCTGCCCTTGAAAAACAGATAAAACAATTTTTAAAACCTGGAGCATCTTTTCTTGTTCTAGGGTCTGTGAGGGATGAAGAAGAGGCTGATATAAGCAATATCATATCAGAAGTGTTCACCAGATTTCCCGGG
>DAOWMW010000157.1 GCA_030642865.1 Desulfobacteraceae bacterium | reverse complement strand
TCCTCGGTGTATCCATTCTATAAAGTCTATTTGAGCATTTTGATTAAAATCTAATAAATGTAAAGTTTCAGTAATGGATGCAATAGTTGTAATCAAAGGAACTTTATTGTTTTTAATAAAATTAACAGCTTTATGATGGTATTTATCTGATGCATCAAACAGGGCTATTAATGGTCCGGAATCTATAAGGACTTTTTTCATTCTCTTTTGGCCTTGATTTTGCGTTTAATCAGCTCCTTTCTATTTGTCGAAAGGTTACCAAGACCGCTTGAATATTTACCAAATAATTCTTCGCCTACCTTCCAGGCATTTTGATTACTAAGCCTTTCAAGATAGGCATAAATACTCTTCCGTATTAATTCGGATTTTGATAATCCAAGATTTTCTGCTGTATTATTAACGGCTTGTTCCAACTTTGCATCAAGTCTTAATGTAATCATTTCATCACCTCCGTATTACATAATGTAAAACAATCAAAGGTGAATGTCAAATTATCTTTGAGCACATAAATAGCACATCCAATCACCAAGTTGGATAATCCAGAGGATCTTCTCTTCATGCCCTTTGTGGTAAATAATCACTTTCCCGGAAGAAACCCGGAAAGAACAGGTGTAATTTCTCTAACAAACGACTGAACCCTTTTTTCAGCCTCAACCAGACTCTCATTTCGCCCCACAGGCGCAATCACACGAACAAGCGCACCATCTGTTCTCTGCCGCGTCAAAGCATCCCAGAAATTATACCATTTCATCTGAAATATACTGGTCAAAATTCTCTCCCTTGAAGGGAACCAGTAATAGGAAAGCTGCTTTACTGCTCCTTTTTCAATCACAGCCCTGTTCACCGGCATTGTACTGCCATCTTGAAGCGCAATCTTCCTGCTGCCGGTCTGCTTGAACTGCCATCCCCCGCCCCGCAGACAGGTAGCCGGCGAGTGGATGGATTCCCCCTTTCTCTGGCTTTCATAATAGGCCACATAAAAATTGAGGCTCCTGCCTCTTTTATCCACATAATCAGCCATAATATAATCACTTAAATCCAGGGCATCAATAAACTCATTTTCCATCTTCTGCCGTGTTCCATTCCATTCACCCACCTCCATGGGAAATTCATTAAAAGGCCGATTCATGGGAACAGCCTCCCTGAATTCAATCCCTTTTGATAAAACAAGGGTAAGGCCAAGCAGAACAACAGACACAATAAACTGCGGCCGGGTCAATGCCCCCCCTTTTTTTGGCATTTTTTTTGACATACTTCTTGTAACAGGAATATCAGGCTTTTTTTCTCTTGCTGCCTCGATCCTGCGGGATTCCGGAAAAAGCTTGTTCATAACCCATATCTCACCCAGCAGAAACCCAAGGGTAATCATGAAAATCAACCACCCTTCAAAATCATGGAAAAACCCCTCAACAGCTTTTAATCCTAATTTTTCAGATAAAATACCGGTCAGGGCAATCCTCAATGCATTGGTAAATATGGTCAACGGGATGGAAGACAGGACAATCAGCACTTTTTTCCAGACCCTTGACTGGTAAAAAGATGAGATCAAAATACTAAGTATGATCATGGGAAAAAGATATCTCAAACCACTGCAGGCATCCACCACCTGGAGCTGCGTAAACCCAAGATCAATAACATTGCCTTCCCTGTAGGCACTCATGCCGTATACCTGCATCATTATCACACCTAACTTGGAGGAAATAATTTTCAAACCAAGTGTAATCCTGTTGTTGATAAAATTTGGAAAAGGGAACATGGTCAAAATAAAACACAATGGAAGAATAATAGTTTTAATCTTGGCAACACCCATGTTCATGATGCAGATGCCCAATAAAATTGCCCAGGAAGAGAGATAAATAATATAAAATTCACCGCCAAGCTCACCCAGCCAGTAGAATACAATGCCGATAGCCAGCAGTATAATCCCTTTCCACTCCGGCAGGGCAATTTTAGCAGCAAAATCATTCTTCTTTTCCCACAAAAGATAGAGAACAATAAAAGGGATCAGGTAGCAATAGGAATAATCATCGCGTTCCCACCATTTTACCATTACGGAAAAAGGTGAATAATAAAGTCCTGCAAACAAGACGATATATACACCAAAAACACTAGCAGTTATTTTTGAAAAATTAGAATTTTCAGGATAGCTTTTCATTAAATGTCCTTTTGATGGATCTCTTTCAAAAGCTTTAAATACTTGATTGCCAGATCATCCCGATTGTAGTTTGCACGAACAAATTTTTTCCCGTTTTCAGATAGTTTCTGGCAAAGTCCTGCATCTTTGGATAACGTCAAAACAGCATCTGCAAGTTCTCTCTCATTTTCAGGCTCAATACATATACCGCATCCGGCCTGCTCAATAATCTCTTTGCTCTCTCCTTCAACACCATGGATGATAGGCCGTTCCATGGCCATTGCTTCGAACATCTTTGAAGGTATCACAGTTTTAAACAAATCCGCTTTTCGCAAAAGAACCATGCAGGCATTGGAAGCAGAAATAAAATATGGCATAAGCTTTTTTTCCTGCTGTCCCAGCATTAGGACATTATCAAGCCCAAGCTCTTTTTTTTTCTTTAAAATCCTGTCTCTTTCAGCACCATCACCAACCAGTAAAAAAAGAACCTCTTTTTGATTTTCAAGAATTGAAGCTGCTTTCAGCACGGTATCAAGGGCATGGGCCATCCCATGTGTTCCGATAAAGGAAACAACAAACTTATCTTTCAATCCATATTTATCTTCAACGTCATTATTTCCTGAAATCTCCCTGAACTGGTCCAGATCTGCCCCGTTTGTAATAATGGAAATCGATTCCGCTTTTACATCCCTTGCCATAATATGCCGTTTAAAAGCATGTGTCAGGGAAACAATATGGTCGGCTTTTGTGTACATAAAGGTTTCTATTCGTTCCAGCATATTGATAAGGGCTCTATGCTTGATCGCACCCACTGCAATTATGGATTCCGGCCATAGATCTCTGATCTCAAGAACCCATGGACTTTTCAGGATTCTTGATACAAAAAAACCCGCAAATCCGCAGAAAAATTGAGGTGACGTTGAGACAACAATATCTACATTCTTGATAAGCCTGGACATCAAGGTGGCAGAAATCATAAAGGAGACATAATTGGCAATCCGTTTCACGAACACCTTGTTCGGCCCGATAAAAGTTTTCACCCGCAATACATCGATGCCGTCCTTTTTATCCCACTGCCACCATTTATTTACATATTCTGGATAGACTACACCCCTTGGATGATTGGGCACACAGGTAAGAACAGTTACCTTATGTCCTTTTTTAACCCATCTTTTTGCATTTTCATAAGTTCTTGAGGCGGGTGCATTCACTTCCGGCGGGAAATAATGGCATAAAAAAACAATATGCATACTTAATTCACCATCTCTATTTTCCATCCGCATTCAAAGGGCAGATCAACCTTATCTGCCTGGTAAACAAGGACATCACATTCATACTTTTTCCCAAATTCAGGGCAGTACCAGCCTTTTTCTACCTTGATTCCATGATTTTTCATCAGACAAATTTTCAAAAACCTTTCCTCCTTGTTCCTGACAATCACTTCATCCTCTTTAAATTCCAGCTCCATTAAAGGATTAAGATGAAGTCTTGATTCAATCAAATGTTTGCCTTTGCCTTCAATCCTGTCATGAATATTCCAGGCCTGATCATGAAAGGTTACTTCCCTGAAATGAACAGGTTTTCCTTTCAAACGTTTATACCCGTCATGCCCGCCCCTGAAAAAAAGGCTGCCATTTTCGATCTGTCTGCATTCAACCGTCAAAGGCTCAGCTTTCCTTGCACATCTATGCGCACCCCACACCTCTGACTGGTTTTCATTATCGATGGTAATGGTATTATGACCGATATTCCCCCGGTTGTACTGCCTGATGGCTCCGTCTTCATACTTAAAACAACCTGAATCCACAATAACCCGTATACCCTTTACAGACAGCTCTAAACTTAAGGTGTCGCAGTGTGCATGCCCGGGTTGATAATTTGGTCCGATTTTACCACAGTCAATAATCATTTTTGTCTGAATATCCGGTGCCAGGATATAATACCCGGAATCTTTTTTTCTTTCTATTGCCTTATGATCAGTTATAACCTTCTTACCACACACTTTTTCATAATAGGCCGCCAATTGAACCGGTTCAGCCTCAATTCCAAAAGCCGCATCATTAAAAAGGCTGATTTGGCCATCCGGATGAGACATGGACAAAAGAAAACCGATCATAAGGTCGGCTTTGTCCCTCAATTTTGTTACCAGATTCTTAAGTCCCGGATCATAATTTTGTTCACAGATATTAATCAAATCCAGGCAGTCCTCAAGGATCATGGAATGATACATGGGGCTTCTTTCAAAATGGCCGCCATCATCCAGTATCTGTTCATCCAGTTCCCTGTTAAT
>DAOWMW010000028.1 GCA_030642865.1 Desulfobacteraceae bacterium | reverse complement strand
TTGAAGTCCCATGTTTTATTGAAAAAAAGGATGTCAAAACATATCAAAAAAAAAACAAACTATCCCTGGAAGAGGCGGCGAGGCGGGTACGTTATGACTTTTTACTTGATGTGTCAGGCAAAAACCGATTTAATAAAATTGCCACAGCCCACCATGCCAATGATAATGCTGAACTTGTTTTAATGTATATGTTAAGGGGAAGCGGCCTGTCCGGTTTATCTGGAATTCCCCCTGTGAGAAAATTGTCAGGGAACAAGGTTCAAATTGTACGCCCCTTTATAAATGTAGCCAGACATGAAATCATTGATTTTTTATCTGAAAAAAGGTTAAAATATAAAATTGATAAATCTAACAGGGATACAAAATATTTGAGAAACAGAGTACGTCTCCAATTGCTCCCTTTTTTAAAAAATATTTATAATCCGGGAATCGTTGAAACACTCAACAGAACCGCCAGGATAGCAAGGGCGGAAGAGGAATGGATTGATGTTGAAATAATAGAGCCTTTGTTAAAAAGAATCTTATTTAAAAAAGAGTATAATAAAATTGTTTTGTCTGTTAAAGACGTGACAACTTTGCATGAAGCTGTAAAACGGAGAATTATAAGGAAATCTGTTGAAAAGGTAAAAGGAGATTTAAGGCGTATTTCTTTTCACCATGTTGATTCTGTTTTAAACCTGCTGAAAAAAGAGACTTTCCATTGGAGCCTTGATCTGCCTGACCGGATTAGAATACAGCGTGAGTACGAATTTTTATTTGTTTCAAAAGAAATTTTTCCTCTTCGGGGGATTAACCCCAAAAAGAACAAACAACTTCCTGCTGCTTTTGAATACAAAATATACAGACCAGCAAAAAAATCTGCTTCTTGTCAGTTTATAAAAGAGATTGATATGCTTTTAAGCTTATCTGAAGCTGGAAAGGCTTCAGACCTTCCGGATTTTTGCAGTATTGAACGTAAAACCGGTTATTTTGATATGGATTTATTAGAATTTCCGTTTATTTTAAGAAGTATCATGGAGGGAGACCGTTTCAGTCCCCTTGGAACCAAAGGGACGCAAAAGGTGAAAAAATACTGTATAAACAACAAAATCAGCAGAACTGACAGAAATAAAATTCCGGTTCTGGTGAGCAGGGGACAAATTATTTGGCTTGTGGGTCATAGAATAGGCAATTATGCCAGGGTCACCCCTTCAACCAGAACTGTTTTAAAGGCTGAAGTTATCGATGGTGCCTGAACAAAAACCAGAAAAAATTATAACAACTTTCCCCAGGAGGTAATAACTTTTGAACCCTTTTTATAAAAACCTTGCACTTTGGATTATCATCACATTGATGATGGTTATGCTCTATAATCTTTTTAACCAGCAGAAAAAGCTTGAGGCAAATATAACATACTCCGATTTTCTTGCCATGGTTGAAAACGATCGGGTGGGGGAGGTTACGATTCAGGGGCAGGAACTTTTTGTTACTGATACCGGCAGAAATCGTTTCAAGGTTTATGCCCCAAAGGATCCTGAACTTATCAGAATCCTTAGGCTTAAAGGGATTTCCATAAATGCAAAACCCCCTGAAACATCACCCTGGTATTTATCACTTCTTGTTTCATGGCTTCCCATGCTTCTTTTAATTGGGGTCTGGATATTTTTTATGCGGCAAATGCAGTCCGGCGGAGGGAAAGCCATGTCTTTTGGAAAAAGTCGAGCAAGACTTCTTTCTGACCAATCAGACAAAATCACATTTGAAGATGTGGCCGGAGTTGAGGAGGCTAAAGAGGAACTTGCGGAGATAGTCGGGTTTTTAAAAAATCCCAAAAAATTTACCCGTTTGGGGGGACGGATTCCCAAAGGTGTACTCTTGACCGGTCTGCCAGGTACTGGTAAAACACTTCTGGCTCGGGCGATTGCAGGAGAGGCGGATGTTCCTTTTTTTAGTATAAGCGGTTCTGATTTTGTGGAAATGTTTGTAGGTGTTGGTGCCTCCCGTGTCAGGGATCTTTTTATTCAGGGTAAAAAGAATGCTCCATGTATAATTTTTATTGATGAAATAGATGCTGTGGGAAGGCACAGGGGTGCCGGCCTTGGAGGCGGACATGATGAAAGGGAACAGACTTTAAATCAATTGCTGGTGGAAATGGATGGTTTTGAATCCAACGAAGGTGTCATCCTTATCGCTGCCACTAACAGACCTGATGTCCTTGACCCTGCGCTTTTGCGGCCCGGCCGCTTTGACAGGCAGGTTGTTGTTCCCCTTCCTGATATTAAGGGACGTGAAGAGATTTTGAAAGTCCATATGAAAAAGACCCCCATTGAAAAAGATGTTGATCCTTTGATTCTTGCAAAGGGAACCCCGGGGTTTTCCGGTGCAGACCTTGAAAACCTGGTCAATGAGGCTGCTCTTCTTGCTGCAAAAAGGGAAAAGGAAAAAGTGGACAATTTCGACCTGGACGACGCCAAAGATAAAGTTTACATGGGGCTTGAGCGAAAATCAAAAGTAGTTAAGGAAGAAGATAGAAAGATCACTGCATATCATGAAGGTGGACATGCGCTTGTCGCCCGTCTTATTCCAGGAACAGATGCTGTGAATAAAATAACCATAATTCCAAGGGGAATGGCTGCGGGGCTTACCTGGTTTCTTCCTGAAGAGAGGGATTTTAAATTTAAAGACCATTTGGAAAATGAACTGACAGTCGCTTTTGGAGGACGTGCTGCGGAAGAAATCATTTTTAACCGCATAACAACTGGCGCATCCAATGATATTAGACAGGCCACAGGGATTGCTCAAAAAATGGTACGCTCCTGGGGTATGAGCGATGTTATAGGCCCCCTTTCCTACGTAAAAGAGGATGAACAGATCTTTCTTGGCCGGGATATCTCCCATCAAAGAGAATATTCTGAAGAAACCGCAAAGGTAATCGATTCGGAAGTACATGTTTTGATTACTAAAGCATATGCTAATGCTAAAAAAATATTGACGGAGCATATAGATATTCTTCATAAGCTTGCTGAGCTCTTACTTGAAAAAGAGACTCTCCAGGGTGCCCAGCTGGATGAATTGATAATTTCCATGAGACCTGAATTAAAATCCTTTTTGAATAAACCTGAAAAAGAAGCGAAATTGCAGACCCCGTAATTTTATTGCTGGTCATTATTATTCCATTGTAACAATTCAGCTGTTTTAACGATGTTGAAGTAATGTCTATTTCATTCAATTTTCTTCCGGCATTGATTATGGCATTTATGCGTAAAACATATAAATTAAAATGGAACGGATATACTTTGGAGCTTGGGTCCCGGACATGTATTATGGGGATATTAAATGTTACCCCTGATTCTTTTTCCGACGGTGGAAAATTTTTTACAACTAATGCTGCCGTGGCCCACGGCGAAAAGCTTGTCAAAGAAGGCGCCGGCATCATAGATATAGGTGGGGAATCAACACAACCATTTTCAGAGCCTGTACCTTCGGAAGAACAGATACAAAGGGTGGTTCCGGTGATCAGAGAGCTATCAAAGAGGATCACTGTTCCGATTTCCATTGATACAACAGATGCATCTGTTGCAGAAGCAGCTCTGGGAGAAGGCGCTTCGATTATAAATGATGTGGGAGCAATGCGTCTGGACGCTAAAATGGCGGATGTAGCGGTCAAATATGGCGTCCCTGTCATATTAATGCACATGAAGGGGACCCCAAAAAATATGCAGATTACCCCTTTTTATGATGATTTGCTCACCGAGATAAAGGAGTTTTTCCTAAACGTGGTGAAATCTGCCGAAGCAAAGGGAATAAAACGATCAAATATTATAATCGATCCCGGGATCGGGTTTGGTAAAACATTTGAACATAATCTTCAAATAATTAAGTATCTTGATACTTTTAAGGAGATAGATCTTCCTGTTTTACTGGGGCCATCAAGGAAAGCATTCATAAAAAATATTTTAAAAGGTCATTTTGGAGATAAACTTTTTTTGAAACACTCCATGGTTGACGCTGGAACTCAGCCGGTCATTGCCGTTTCTGTTTTAAATGGAGCGCATATTGTACGGGTTCATGATGTGGCTGCCACGTCTGTTGCAATAAAAATTATTGATGCGATAATGAATTGCCAATAAAATAGTATCTGTTCAGCTATACTGATTCAAGTATCACAAGCTGTAGATATTAGTTGAACCCTTATATAAATTATTATTTTTCTGACCTTACGCGACAAATGATACATACTTTACTAAATAAATTTATACACAGATCAATTTTCAGTTTAGCTGTATGCTCCATTTTATTTTGGGGTTGTGCCGCTGAACATGAAGCCGATATAGCTTTACCTGTGGACTATAAAGCCCTTCCTCATAATCTGATAATAACAGGTCATCCACTAAAAAGTATTGATCTTCATTTTTCCGGTTCAAAATCGATGCTTATTACTCTTTCGGCTATGAATCTGGCCTATGTACCTGATCTAACAGCCGCAACTGCTGGTCTGGTATCCATAAAAATAAACAAAAAAGATATTCCCATACCTGAGGGGGTTTTCATCAGAGAGATCAAACCGGCATATTTTGCTTTGCATGTTGAGAATAAAATTGAAAAAAAATTCCCATTAAAGGTTTCCATCTCTGGAAAACCTGCTACCGGTTTTATGGTGGAAAAAATATCTCTGGAACCATCATCCGCAATATTAAGCGGACCGGAAAGCCTTCTGCTGAATATGGAGAAGATATTAACTCTTCCTGTTGATATTGAGGCTTTTTCAGAAACGGTTAAAAAAAAAATCCCGCTGAATCTTCCCGGGGGAGCAGAGATAGTTTCCCCTGTAACAATTTTTTTAGCTGAAGTCTTTATTAAAGAGAAGAGTGTCATTAAAAAATTTACTCATCTCCCCTTAAAAGGGAAAAATACAAAATTTCTATACTCCATCTTCCCTGATGTATTGGAAATAAAAGTAGAAGGTCCTGAAAATATACTTAAAAACATGACCGATGGAAATAAATTTGATATTTTTATAGATCTGGCAGGGTTAAAGCCTGGTGAATACTTAAAACGCGCATCTATAATCTTACCCTTTAGCACCCGGCTTCTTAAGGTAAAACCTGAATTGTTCAAGGTTAAAATATTTAAAAATCCCGGATTAAAATAATCAGAAAGCCGGTTTACATTCAAGGATTGGAAAATTAGATGCTGCTTGTCATTGATGTGGGAAATACCAATATAGTTATGGGGGTTTATGCAGGAAAGACTCTAAAGGCCAAATGGCGGTTTGTGACTGATATTAATGCAACCCCGAATGCTTTTAATGCGCTTGCATCCTCCCTTTTATCAGCCAGCAGTATTGGGCCGGAAAAAATTGGCAAGATTGTTATCTCGAGTGTGGTACCGAATGTTGCAGGTAATCTCGATTTTTTCTGCGGCAAGACTATTGGTTGTCCCCCTGAATGGATTGATGTTGCCTCGGCAAAAAAACTCAACCTTCAGGTATGGCATGACAACCTGGAAGAATTAGGGTCGGACAGAATTGTAAATGCAGTTGCTGCATATAATAAATACAAGACAGGCTTGATTGTGATCGATCTGGGTACAGCTACAACAATAGATGCTGTCTCTGAAAAAGGGGTATATCTCGGCGGCTCCATAAGCCCGGGGCTGGGTATTTCATCAAAGGCTATGTTCATGCAGTCATCAATGCTTCCCCATGTAAAAATTGGCCTTCCCCCTGAAAAAGTCATAGGGAAAAATACCATTGACAGCATGTTATCAGGAATTTTTTACGGCTATGCCGGACTTGTAGACGGGATAACAAAACGAATGATCAGGGAAACAAATATGAACCCTTTGGTAATTGCAACAGGAGGCTTTGCTTCTTTGATATATAATATATCAGAAAGTATAAAAATTGTTGAACCTGATTTGACCCTGGAAGGGTTGAGACTTTTTGGTAATCTGTGAATATAACGTTTCAGATAATCAGGATCGTGAATTTTATTAATTCTGGGTAATTTATTTCATCCCCAATCCTTACCCAATTTTAAAAATTGGCACAAGGTCAGAGGAAGGAGTATTATAATACTCCGACGATCAATAACACATCCAAAATTTTTATCTTGAGGTTTATATCAATCCATATCCATTTCCAGGGTCAACTTTTCTATTTCTTTGATAATATCTTTTTTTTCTTCGCTGGACAACATTTCATTGTTAAGACGTATTTTAAGTCTTAAAAGAACCATTTCGTTTCTGTAGTCAGCACATGTATATCTCGATTTTTTCATAACAATATAAAAACAGGCCATGGGTTTTCCGAATACTTTAAAGTGTGCCCGACACTTTTAAGGCTTCATTGTAAATTCTATAAAACGTATCTTTTGCGGTTATTTTTCTGAATAATATTTTTTCAAACTGATCAATATCTTTTGTGTTGATAATCAAATTAACACTTTTGCTTAATGCGGTCATATTATTCATGGTACGAAATCTATCACTGATTAATACTACAAAAATTTTTCTGCGCACCGACATCTCCATACTTTCCAGGCGTTCAAGCAGACAATTTAAATCAGGATTTTCTCCATTAAATTTTTCATTTAATACTATCACATCAAAAGGCTGAAACCTTATACCAGCCAAGGCATGCCTTATATTTTTAGCCCTTATAACATGATATTCCTTAACTGCCAATACGTTTTCAATCTTTTTAAAGATATCAGAATCTGTTTCGCAGACAAGGGCTATCTTTACATCTTCTTCAATAAAATCAAAGGGTCTTTCATAATGATCAAAATTTTCCTCTGTTTCTTCAAATCCCAGCTCCTGGTCTGGCAAGTTTAATCTTGTATCATCAGATATGGGATCAGGATTAAGAGAAACATTCGATTTGCACTTAGGGCATTTAAAGATAGTGGTTTTACCCCTGGGAATTTTTTCATCGGGAATTTTGAGTTTAGCCTGGCAGTTTTTGCATATAATATTCATAATACAGACCTTGGAACTTGAGTTTGACTCTTTTTTTATTTCTTATGTAAAAAACATATCTAACTACTTAAAATAATTGCATGGCATAAAAAAAGCGTATGTCTGATTTTTTTAATGCTTTACATTATATCCATAATTATAAATATTTTCAAGCGGTTGTATATAGCCGTGTCCGGTTAGTATCTTACTCCTGAAACCCCGTCATAAAAAACAAGAAATTATTCTGCCCTGCGGATATGGAAAAGGACAGGGAGGATATGGAACCCGCCCCTGCTGTTATTTTCCGTACTGATGATCAAGTGCAAGTCCATCAATGTCTGTTGTGGTTTCTCCTCTGCGGCTTTTTAGCATATCTATACCCTGGGAGATACGGAACTTTTGTGAAGAGTAGGATAACGCGGTTCTCTCATCAATCAGGTTGTCTTTATATAATTGCAGAATATATTCATCAAATGTGGTCATACCCAGGGGTTTCCCCGCTTGCATAATTTCGTAAAAAGTCTTTCCTTCGGATTCACCATGGAGAATGGAATCCTTCACCCTTAAACTGGTGCATAAAATTTCAAATGCAGCAACACGCCCCCCCTTAAGATCGGGGAGTAATCTTTGAGAGACAATCCACCGGATGGTATCAGCAAGACGAATTCTTATCAGATGCTCCTCTTCTGAGTTAAACATCCCTATTATACGGTTAATTGTCTGGCCTGCATCCACAGTATGGAGAGTAGTTAAGACCAGACTTCCTGTTTCTGCAGCATTCAATACTATTTCAACAGATTCTCTGTCATGCATCTCTCCGACCAGTATTACCCTGGGAGCTTGCCTCAAAGCTGCCCTTAAGCCGCTTCCAAAAGTGTCAAAATCGACGCCCAGCTCTCTTTGATTAAAGGTCGATTTTTTTTGGGAATGCTGAAATTCAATGGGATCTTCAAGAGTTACAACATGGATAGATTTCTGTTCATTAATATAAGCGAGCATTGCTGCGAGGGATGTTGTTTTCCCGGAACCTGTGGCCCCCGTAACAAAAACAATCCCGTTTTTTTCCATGGAAATTTTATAGAAAGTCTCAGGAAGGTTTAGTTCCTTAATTGTTGGGATATTTTCTGCAAGGCGGCGCATGATTATTGAATAATTACCGGATTGTCGAAAAATATTGACTCTGAAGCGGGAGTTGCCAGGAAGTGAATAGGCGAAATCACAGGAACCACTGGTTAAAAGCATATTAGTAAGACGTCGATTCTGGTTTATTAAATTTAAAGCAAAGGTCTCTGTTTGAAATGGTGTAAGATTTGCAAAAGCCGGTTTCATTTCCACAGGTCTCAGCTCACCAGAGGCGTCAACCTGGAGGGGTTTACCCACTGTCAGGTTAAGGCCTGACACATTTTCATGGGAATCGAGCATTTTTGTAATAATATAATCAACTTCCTGTCGATTCATGGGGCGCCTCTTATGGTTTACAGTTTTTGAATATAATTATGTTTCAGTAAAATCAATGGGGGGCCGTGTTAATAAGGGACGAAACCTGCTTTTATCGTTAGCCTTTTCATAGGCATCATCAGGAGAAATCCAGCCTTTGTTGAATAACTCCAAAATGGAATCATCCAGAAGCTGCATCCCGTATTTTTTTCCTGTTTGAATTGTTGAAGGAAGCTGATAGGTTTTGGAGTCACGAATAAGATTTCTGGCAGCCGGAGTTGCTATTAATATTTCAAAAGCAGCACACCTTCCTTTCTTGTCAATTCTTTTTAAAAGGGTTTGGCAAATAACAGCCCTGAGTCCATCAGCCAGAGTGGAACGTATCTGGGCCTGCTCGTGGGACGGAAACACCTCGATTATCCTGTCAACGGTTTTTGATGCGCTTGTGGTATGGAGGGTGCTAAATACCAGGTGGCCTGTGGATGCAGCCTCTATGGCCATGGAAATCGTGTCCAGATCCCTCATCTCCCCAACAAGAATGATATCAGGATCCTCACGCAGGGCTCCACGCAGAGCAGTCTTAAAAGATTTTGTATGGAGACCAACTTCACGTTGATTAATAGTACACCCTTTACTTTTATGAACAAACTCTATGGGGTCTTCAATTGTAATAATATGGTCTTTGCGTGTTCTGTTTGCTTCATCAACTATTGCTGCAAGGGTGGTCGATTTTCCGCTTCCTGTGGGGCCGGTCATAAGAACAATGCCCCGGGGTAATGAGGCAAGCTTGGAGATCACCTGGGGAAGCCCCAGCTTTTCGGCAGTTACTATTTCGGATGGAATTTCTCTGAAAACAGCACTTATGCCGCTTCGCTGCATAAAAAAATTTGAACGATATCTGGCCAAACCGGATATTTCATATACAAAATCAATATCACCTGTTTCTTCAAAAAGTTTAATTTTGTTTTCCGGGGCAATCTCATAAAGCATTTTTTTTAATTCATCACTTTCTAAGACCTTGTACTTTATTCTTTCAATATCACCATATATCCTCATGGCAGGGGGTTGTCCTGATGAAAGATGTAGATCAGAAGCGGACTGTTCATGCATCAATTTAAAAAAAGCATCTATTTTTGCCATTTGCAGCTCCGAATTTTTTCGAGTTGTGCGGTTAGCCTTTAGCAGTTAGCTATTAGCCAAAATGATCACAGGATGTTTTGCTTTCACCCACTGGGTGTTATTTCCTGCTGGCGTAATGCCTCGGCTTTTCAAAGTAGGGGAGGATTCCATATCCGCCCTGTCCATTTCCATATCCGCAGGGCAGTAATGGATTCTGCCGGGCAACCACATGGGGTTTGCCTCTGCTTAGGTTGGAATTAGATCGGCAAATGTAACGAGATCAGGCAGACGTCGAATGGTTTCATGCAAAAGCTAACACCTAATAGCTAACTGCACAGGTCGATTTTTTTAGTATACAGGGTTTTTAG
>DAOWMW010000094.1 GCA_030642865.1 Desulfobacteraceae bacterium | reverse complement strand
TTTCTTTTAAACTCCCGATTATCTCCACACGCTTAATGGAATCTATCCCAAGATCCGCCTCAAGATGCTGATCCATACCTAACATATCCACAGGATATGCTGTCCGGTCACTTACAACTTCCAAAAGCAAAGACCTGATATTTATGATTGATGTTCCTTGCCCAGGTTTTTTCTGTGTCACCGGTGCAGGGACAGATATGGGCTCTTTGTAATCTTTTACGGCTTCAAGCTCCCCTGGATAAGAAGGAATAATATTATCTGATTTATTTTCTACCTGGCCTTCTGCGGAAGGATACCCTTGTGTAAAGGGGTGGACATTTCCTGCAACCGCCTGGAGAAGAGACCTGTTCATATCCCACATCTGCTCCATCATCTGCTTACGTTCTTTTTGGAGCCTTTCCTGACTCTTCACAAAAACGTCCATACTATCTTGAATATGACTCAAAAAAGCTAATTTGCCTGAATCCATAATTTGCTTTCCCTGTACCATTGATACCGCCGGTTTAAAAGTTTCCATCTTACTTGCCTGATTTAAATCAGTCCCTTTTACTGGAAGAGACTGGTGGGTGTTCAGTGTTTTGGCTTCTTTTAAAAAATCCCAGGTTGAAGAGGCTGTTTTTTCATTTTTATTAATTGATACAGGTTTTTCCAGGCTCGATTTCGCCCTTGCCCCATTAACTAAAAAAATGGTTGCCGAAGGTTTTATTTCCAGAGGAATCTCTTCCAGCTTTCTGGCCTGGAAGGCATATGTTAAATCGACATTATGCCCTCCAATCCAAAGCCTGGCCAGAGCAGCACAAAAAGCAGAATAACCTGCACCTCTGGGCTGGGTAGGAATGGTATCATGGGGAATATTTTCAAGTATGGAATCAACAAGTCCTGAAAGAACCATTCCTGGGCCTACTTCAAGAAAGGTAAAAGCGCCTGATTCCTTCATGGAAATAATTTCATCTGCGAACCGGACCCCACAAGTCAGATGCCTGGAAAGGGTTTCTATTATTTTACCCTGGGAAAAATCGTGCATTAAAGCTGTTGTATTTGAAAATACAGGAATATCCGGCTGAAAAAATTTTTCTCTGCCAAGGGCGAGGGACCACTTTTCAGCGGCTTCTTTCATAAATGGGGAATGGAATGCATTGGAGACCTGAAGTCTGCGAAACCTCCTGTTATCATCCCTTAAACGCTCCTCAAAATATACCAGGGAGGCCTCGCTTCCTGAAACAACTGTCTGAAAAGGGGCATTAAAATTAGCAATATTCAGATTTTCGATGCCTTCAATCAAGCGGGAAACAGACTCGGCATCCGTCTTGACTGCTGTCATTCCGGTTTTTACGCCACTGGAAGAACTGGCCATCAATTTCCCCCGGGTATGGGCAAGGCGTATCAGTGTCTCTTCTGAAAAGACACCTGCCGCCCAGAGAGCTGTTAATTCTCCAAAGCTGTGACCTGCTGCAAAATCAGCCTTTATACCGAAGTGCAAAAGTAATTTATAAATTGCCATTTCAACAGCTGCAAGCGCGGGCTGAGCAATCGAGGTGTCTGTAATAGCCTGCATGTTCGCTTCCTTCACCCAATTATCAGCAGGGGGAGGAGGAAAAATATAATCGCTCAGAGGTTTATCAAGCTCACCAAAAAGAACAGTATTAGCAATTTCAAAGGTTTCTCTTACCACAGGAAAAATAATCGAAAGATCCGAAAGCATATCAGGAACCTGTGCGCCTTGCCCCGAAAAGAGCAGAGCAAGGGTTCCATCTGTTTTTTTAGTTTTGGTATTTATAAACAGACCTGGTAAAAAAGGGGGAGAGTCTCCATCAATGATCACCTTTTTTGCCAAAACAAGCTGTTTTCCAAGCTGTTCCCTGGTGGAGGAGAGAGCCGCAACCCTGATTCCTGATGGATCTTCATTGTCGAATTTCCAATTCTCAAAATATTGCTGCGACAATTGTGACAATGATTTTTCTTTACTTTGTTTTAGCGAGTTTAAAAGAAGATCGATCTTTTTTAATATATCATCACCACCCATCCCTGATATGAAAAAAAGTTCATCAGAGCATAAGGATCTGGGGAACCTCGCCGGTTCTGAAGATAGGGCTGAAAATTCTTCCATTGCCACATGAAAATTTGTGCCTCCAAACCCAAAGGCATTTACACCAGCCCTTCTTGGATATTTCATTGCCGATACCCATGGTCTGGTTGTGGTATTAATATAAAGATGGGATTCATCTGATACAGCAGCCGGATTAACCTGTTTAATATTTACAGTTGCAGGATAAACCTTATGATAAAGGGCCAGGGCAGTTTTAATAAGCCCGAGAACTCCTGCGGCAGCCTTGGCATGGCCAAATGTCGATTTTATACTTCCCACAGCCAGGCTCGAATCCTGGTCACCGAATTTTGCAATGACCTTTTGCATCGATTCCAGTTCTGTTTTGTCTCCAAGGGAAGTGCCCGTACCATGTGCTTCAAGGAGCTGCAAAGTTGATGGATTATAATCTGCTATTTCGTAGGCACGGCTCACAGCCATAACCTGCCCTCTGGAATCTGGAACTGTAAGGCAGCGTCCCTTACCATCACTTGCCCCACCTATACCTTTAATAACAGAATAAATACGGTCTCCATCAGTAATAGCATCGTTTAAACGCTTTAAAACAACAACCCCCACCCCTTCAGAGAGTATTATCCCGTCGGAATCTTTATCAAAGGGTGCAGATGAACCTTTTTCACTAAGAGCCCTGGTTTTACTAAAACAGGTATACCCAAAAGGATGCTGGGACGTATCAACACCCCCCACTATGGCCATTTTTGTAATTCCATAGGAAAGTTCCTGGCAGGCCACCTGACAGGCAGCAAGGGAAGATGCACAGGCAGCATCAACGGAAAAGTTAAGTCCCATTAGATTAAACTGGTTACTGATTCGGCCGGAAATAACATTGCTCAAAAGGCCCGGGAAGGTATCTTCCGTCCATTCTGGAAGAATCTTAAAAAGGGATTCAATAATCCCGGCACGTACTTTTTCCGGGATATCTTTCGCACGATGGAGGTATTCCCGAAGAACAGCCCTCACGCTGTAGGCCAAAGCAAGGTCCCCGCCTCCACCGGAAGTACCAAAAATCACAGATGTCCTCTCCCTGTCAAAGGGACGGGATCCGTATCCGGCATCCGCAATTGCCCTCTTAACCGCCTCAAGTGCGAGAAGCTGGGCAGGCTCAATACTTGCCACCGCCTTTGGAGGGATACCAAATTCCATGGAATTAAAAGAGAGATCATCAAGAAATCCACCTTTGGAAGCATATATCTTGTCCTTTGCACGGGGATCCGGATCAAAATTTGTTTGAATATCCCAGCGATCTTTGGGTATATCTTTTATAAAGCAAATTTCTGCCAGTATATTGTGCCACAGGAGATCCAGATCCTGCGATCCTGGCACAATGGCTGAAAGGCCTATGATCGCAATATCTGTAGTTTTACATTGTCCAGCAGCCAAAAATGCAGTCTCTTCAGGTTTGAATTCAGGTTCAGCAAGTCTTGCTTCAATAACCAGAGCAGCATCCCCACATACGGTTTCATGGAGTTCTTTTATGGAAAAGCTTTCTTTTAAAAGACCTCCCACTTCACCAATCATAAAAATACCGGTATTATATTGCTCATTTTGGGAAAGTTCCACGCACTTATCCATCTCTTCATATGTTGAATATGGCCCTGAAAGTCCCCGGGTTGCTGCCCTGAGCCGTCCGACATTATTATTATCGAGTACTTGACGAACCTCATTTAAATCACGTCCCGATGCTATCATTGCGGCTTTGCTGCGGCTAAAGCTTTCTGCTGCAGGAGTCGGGGCACATCTGATTGCATGGCCCCCGCCGCTTTCAAGAACAACTGTCCTCGTCCCATCAATGGCTGTACTCTGAAAGTTGGATACAACGGCTCCGGAATCAATAATCTCTTTGGTAAAAAGATAAGCCGTACCCATTATAAAACCGACCCTGACTCCCAGCTTCAGCATAGGAGGAGCAAACGCAGCCGCCATTGCTGCTGTATTTTTATCCCCTATCCCCCCGGCCAGGATTACGCAGGTTCCATCAAGATCGCCCCCTTGTTCAATGGAGATTTCGGTTAGTTCGGATATCATGGCTTGCCATAAAGGATAGCTGTTGATTGGACCTACATGACCTCCACTCCCATGCCCTTCAAAAATAAAATTTCTTACTCCATCATCAAAATAGCCCTTAAGCATGGATGGAGATGGGGTGTGAAGAAAAGAGGTTATCCCTGACTCTGTCAAGGTTTTGTATTGGGATGGTCTTCCGCCGGCAATAACAGCAAAGGAAGGGGAGTACTTTTTAATTAATTGAAGCTGTTCATCCCAAAGTTTTTTAGGTGCAAACCCGAGCAGGCCAACGCCCCAGGGCTTTTCGCCAAGCCTGGCATGGGTCTCCTTTAAAAAATCTTCCAGGACTTCCCCTGTTGCAAGGGATATGCCTGCAAAAGGAAGAGCTCCATTTTTTGCAACTGATTCAAGAAAATCAGCATTATCACTGACATTGGCCATGGGTCCCTGGAATACTGGGAATTCAATATTAAATTTTTTTGCAAAAGAATTCCCTGGTTTAAAAGGGTATGAGCCTTTTAAAAAATCTTTATCTTCATTTATTCTTCTGCTGAAAAATCTGAGTATTCCAGATACAGTTAAATTTTCAAAAGCCAATTTTCCGGCCAGATATGATTCTTCGCCAATAAAGCACCCGGGAGTTCCATGATATTGTCCAATTATTTCATAGCAGAATTCCACCCATTGCTGGCGCTTACTCGATTCATCAATATTCTTGTTTTCTATGTTAGAAAAAAATTTTTCAATCTTTTTTACAAGCCCGCCATGGGAAGTGGCAATACGAATCATGGGACCGAAAGAAGGCCCCAAAGCTATTGTTCTCATGGCAGCTTTGATGGATCGGGTATCTTTTGGCTGAAGCCTTCCCGTGGATTCTTTTGCAAGCAATATTGAATCAGTAATTATAACCCCGGCCGCACCACCCAAATAATATGCCATGGCACTTTCAGGGCCTATTCCTCCCTGTATCCATATTGGAAGAGAAATTATTTTTTTGATTTTTTCAAGTAAAATAGAATTGCTTTCATACCCGCATAAACCACCGGCCTCATTTCCCCTGATAATAATCCCGTTTATCCCGACCCCTTCGAGATGTTCTGCATCCTTGACAGAATAAATCTCAAGTATGACTCTGTCGGAAATTTCTTTGGCAGAATTAATTGTTTTTAAATCAATCCCCAGAGGATTGGAAAGTATAATGAATTCAGGCTTAAATTCTGAATTTATGGAAGCTAACCTTGAAAGAATATCAGAATCTGATACTTGAAGACGTATTCCTGCATAACGGGTTTTTGCTAAAAAAAGTCTGTTTATTAATGAGCCTGCCAAAACTACACTGGATACATACCCGAGATCCAGTACCGAGGGTACCCCGATCCTGTCAGCGGACAATATAGTCTCAAGCCCAATGGGATCAGACCCTGTGCTTATAAGGAGATCAAGGGGTTTGCAGTAATTCTCTTTATAGTTTGCTTTCATCTTAATCCTTTGAAAGAACTTTTTAACCTGTTGAACTTATACATTTATTTGATTAATAACTTTATAACTTCTCAAAAAATTCGAATAGTACGAGTATTTTTATTTGGCTTCACAGCAACCTCGAAACTCGAATTTGACTCTTTTTTTT
>DAOWMW010000007.1 GCA_030642865.1 Desulfobacteraceae bacterium | reverse complement strand
TGTGGAGGGAACCATGGGTAAATTTATAGCAATATTGCCGAAAGTAGTCATAGCCTGTCTTGCTATATCCCTTCTGGAATGTCTTGTTCTCCTTCCTGCCCATCTGAATCATCTTCCTGATTTTAACACTAATCCGGTTATTGGGAAAAAAGGGTTCAAAAGCAGGTTTAGCTCTTTTCACAGATTCACGGGGAATGCTCTGGAGGTGTTTGTGGAGAAGGTTTATATGCCGTTTTTGGGAAAAGTTCTTACCTGGCGTTATATATCCCTTTGTATCGCCATAACTATTTTACTGCTGGCATTTGGTTTGATGAAAAGCGGAATCATGAAGTTTGAAGTTTTTCCAGAAGTTGACGGTTTTGTCATAACCTCCACTGTAAAATTTCCCAGTGGAACTCCTCCCCATGTAACCAGGGCTGCTCTTGATCAGGTGGAAGCTGCCCTGAGGAAAGTCGCAAACAGAACCACGACTGTTTCAGGGGAGCCTCTGATTGTTAAATCTTTATCCCTTGTGGGACAGACCTTGTCCAAGATGCCTGGAATCGGGCCGAATTTCGGCAGTGTTCAGGCGATTCTTCTGGAATCGGAAAAACGGGGAATTCATTCAAAGGAACTCCTTGTTGAATGGGAAAAAGAGACGGGTCTTATCCCCGGAGTCGAGTCGATCGTATTTGAGGGGATGGCGGGGGGCCCCCCTGGAGCACCCATAGAAATCTGGATTCAGGGATATGATAATAATAATATTATAAATGCTGCGAATGAACTCATGGAACGGTTACATCAGTTTGATGGGGTATACCAGATCCATTCCGATTTTTCTCCCGGTAAAAACGAAATTCGCTTTGAGCTCAAACCGGAGGCAAGGACCCTCGGTCTGACTGTGAATGACCTGGCCAGACAGGTACATGCCGGATTTTATGGGGAAGAGGCTGTGAGACTGCAGCGGGGCCGTGATGATATTCGCGTCAAGGTTCGTTATACTGCAGATGAAAGGAGCAGATTCTCGGGACTTAAAAATATTCGTATCAGGACCCCCGGGGGGCACGAAGTCCCCCTTAAGTCTGTGGCAAATATCACTTTTTCTCCAGGTTTTTCCACCATTACCCGTACAGATGAAATGCAAGTGATTGCAGTCAGTGCCAATGTAGACACGAACAAGGCAAATGCCAATGAAATATTTGCGGAATTATCGAATAATTTTTTCAGCTATATTAAAAATAAATACCAGGGGATTCATATCTCTGTTCAGGGTGAGCAAAAAAAGATACGTGAATCCTTTGGCAGTCTTTATATTAGCTTTCCCCTGGCTGTTATGGGAATTTTTATAATCATAGCCACCCTGTTTAGTTCTTATCTGCAACCCCTGATAATTATGTTCACAGTCCCCTTTGGTATCATCGGAGCAATACTGGGGCATCTGCTCTTTGGGTATGACCTTTCATTCATGAGTATTTGCGGAATGGTTGCCTTAAGCGGAGTTGTGGTTAACGATGCCATCATCCTCATTGAACGGATTAATAAAAATATAGCAGAAGGGATGCCATTTTTTGAAGCAATAAAAAAAGGTGGCGCAAGACGGTTCAGGGCTATATTTTTTACGACTCTTAGTACTGTGGGAGGTCTTACTCCGATGATTATGGAAAAAAATTTGCAAGCGGCAATGCTGATACCCATGGCCTTATCCCTTGCGGGGGGGGTAGCATTTGCCACTTTACTTACTCTGCTGCTTATTCCAAGCTTTATTGTGATTTTAAATGATTTACGCTGCCTTGTACATCGCATAAAATACGGTAAATGGCCCACCAGAGAGGAGGTGGAGCCAGCTTTTTTTAATAAATCAGTTGTTTAGGAATAAAGGGGAGTTGGTCATAACATCTGATGGACAAAGATAAAATCAACCCGTATAAGTTCTATTAAAACATAACCACTTGTTTTAATCAGTAATGTTCGGTTAGAACTTTCCGTATTTTGTCTATTTTGTTTCTTGCAATTTCTTAACCGGACGCCACAGTGTTTTAATAGAACTTATTATTTTTATGAATGTTTTTTTTAACTTTTTTTTGCAGATTTGGCACGAAGTTGGACCAGAAGGTCAAAAAAAATTCATTTCAAAAATTTAAAAATATCTTAGGATCGTGAATTTTATAAATTATGTGTAATTTATTTCATCCCCAATCCTTACTCATTGAAAATAAAAAATATTTCATTACAAAAAACTTATGATTGATGAGTTACCTTAAAACCTCTATAAATTCCTGGCCCTTTGCCATAAAATCAAGAATAAAGCTTGAAAATGCCGTATAAAAAGTTATAAGCTAATTGTCATAATGTTATACCACATGGAAAATGTGACCCCATTTTATTCATTTTATCATTAAAAAAAGGAGGCCCCATTGAAAAAGAATAGAATCGTGACCTTAGCTGTTTTTACTTTTTTTGTATTTTTTTCAGACTTCAGAGCGGAGGGAGAAAATAAATATGTGGAAATAGAGCATGATGAATCCTGGCATTTTAATTCTCCCCATGGCCTGTCAGTATTTAATAACAAAGAGATTTATGTTGTTGATACAAATAATCATAAAATTAAAAAATTTAACACCAGGGGAGAGCTTTTATTTCAATGGGGGGGGCGTGGAGATGGTGAAAAAGAATTTTTTTTCCCCTATGATATAGCAATAGATAATAATGGATATATATATGTGGCAGACACGGGAAATAATCGAAAAGTAAAATTTACCACAGATGGTGACTTTTTATGCCAGTGGAGAATCTCGGAAAGATATGAATATGATTTTTTTTCTCCCAGCGGTATAGCAACAGACAATAATGGATATGTATATGTGGCAGATACGGGAAATAATCGAATAGTAAAATTCACCGCAGATGGTGATTTTTTGTGCAGCTGGGGGATCAAAGGGGAAAAAAATAATGAACTTGATTCTCCCCACGGTATAACAGCGGACAACAATGAAAATGTATATGTGGCAGATGCTGGAAACAACAGAATTATAAAATTTACATCCCAGGGAGAATTTTTGCTCAAATGGGGCGAGGAAGGAAGTGAAAAAGGAAATTTTAATTATCCATATGCCATAGCAGCGGACAATGATGGAAATATCTATGTTACTGACGCAGGGAATGATCGGATTCAAAAATTTAATTCAACAGGTGATTTCATATTCACATGGGGCAGGTATGGTTATGGGAAAAAGGAATTTATACATCCTTCAGGAATAGCAAGAGATACAGCCGGAAATGTCTATGTGGCAGATACAGAAAACCATCGAGTTGGAAAATTTACCATAAAAGGTGAGCCCTTATTATATTGGGAAGGTTTCAACCCTGAAAAAAAGCTTGAATCTCCATGGGGCACAAGAGTCGATAAAGGCAAAAATAACCATATGGCAAAGGGTAAATCCATGCGGATGATTAAAATATAGATTTTATAAACCTTAAGGTTTATAGCATAAACCATTTTACTACAATATCATAAGGAGCAGTGCCGGTTAGAACCTTGTAATTTCCTAACCGGACGCCACTGATCACAAGTTTTTTAATTTAAAACGGTTTTTATTTTTTTATGACGAAAATACAAAATACCCCTCAGATTAAAATTTGCGGTTTAACAAAAATTGATGAGGCTTTAGGATGTGCAAGCCTTGGTGCAGATGCCATTGGGCTTGTTTTTTATCCCAAAAGTCCAAGAAATGTAACAATGCAAATGGGAAGGGAGATCTCCCGCACGCTCCCGCCAAAAGTGACAACAGTGGGAGTTTTTGTTGATGAAACATTTTTAAATATTATGAAAATCGTTGAATTCTGCGGCTTAAAAGCCGTCCAGCTTCATGGCAATGAATCTTGCGAACTTGTTAACAGACTGCAAAAAGAAAAAATAATAGTGATCAAGGCTTTATTCGCAAACAAAAAACCATTTTTAGCTGATACCGCAGATTATAATGCTTCTGCATACCTTGTGGAGTGCGGGAAAGGGATTCTCCCCGGAGGAAATGCAAAAACATGGAATTGGGAAAAAGCAAGCCGGCTTAAAACAAAATGTCCCATTATCCTTGCAGGGGGACTTGCACCTGAAAATGCCGTCAAAGCAGTAGCAGCCGGCCTCCCTGATGCGGTGGATATCAGTTCCGGCGTTGAATCTTCCCCTGGGAGAAAGGATCTTAAAAAAGCAGATTCATTTATTAAAGCAATTTTGCAATGCAGCCTCCCTGAACCGATTCGCAAAATTTTTTAACCTGTGCGGTTAGCCATTAGCGGTTAGCCGTTAGCTTTTGCATGAAACCATTGAACATCTGCCTGGTCTCGTTACATTTGCCGATCTAATTTCAAACAATTCTATAATAAAACCAGATTTTTGATCTGATCTATGATCCTTATTTTCCTTTTTATATCCGGAATATTTATCGCTGGAATTCTTATGCTCTGCGCAGTCATTATTTCCATGGTATTTTTTTTTAACTGTTCATGGAGTATTGCGGCATTCCCCAGGCTTTGCAGATAAAATTCTTTTTTTTCATTCAGGGAATCTGCAATATCATTGTTTTCCTCGATTTCATGGAGAAAATTTAACAAAAAATCGAATATCTCAAAAAAATTACTTCTTTTACTGATTTCACTTTTAAAAAACAGATCCATAAATATTATTAAATTATCATGAAATCTGAACCTCGTATTTCTCAGCCTGACCTTTACTGCCGGCCTGATTTTTTCAGGTATATGGCAATTAACTGTAGTGGTTATTTTGCTGTTGATCTGTTTTGAAATATTTAACCTGCTCACCAGGCTGTCGAGAATAACTGCGTCAGCGTATATTTCAAGGGTATCTGACCTGGTTGGAAAGAAAACTGGTATTTGTATTTTTTTTGCTAAAAGAAAATTAACCAAATTTTTTTCATCATTTTTGAAAAAATTATTTTTTTCGAGTACAGGCTCAATTTCAATTTGCATTGATTCATCAGGATAAAATATCAACTCAAGGATAACTTCACGTTCGCAGTTTTTTCTGTTATAAAAAATTTTTTCAATGTCACTGGCCCTGCAGACCCCGAATGCTGAATCAAGATGGTGCAGCAGATCAGGATTCAAAACAATCCCTTTTTCAAGTATATTTTCAATACATGTTGCAAGGCTTATACATTTTACAGCAATTCCCATGGAGTCAAGTCCTTTGTTAGGGCTCGCGCAAAAATAATTTAACATTTTAAGCGCCGATACATCCCGCCTGACTGCGTTACAAAAGTGCAGGAATATCCTGATATTACTGCACTTTTGTGCCTTGCCAGGCGGGCGCCTCAACACTTAAAATTGCCAATTTATTTTTGTGCGAACCCTTAGGATTGGGGATGAAATAAATTACCCGTAATTTATAAAATTCACGATCCTTATAAAGGCAATGCCCTATAAAGCCTTTTTTTTCATCTTCTGTATCCTGAGGTTATAATATGCAATAACCTCACGCCTGTCCAGCATACCTATTAATATGCCATGGTCATCTTCTAAAACCACAGGGAGGCTGTCTATATTCTTTGTAGTGAATTTTTGCAAAACGGAATTTAAATCTTCCAGAGGTGTTATTATAATTACGTCAGAAATTGCAATATCCTCCATAACTATGAGGTGCTCTATCTCTATGGAAAAGAGGACTTCTCTGATATCGGTGCTGGAAAAAATTCCGGTGAGTCTCTCGTCGTCATCCATAACAGGGAAATAATGCTGTTTTGTCTGGGAGAAATGTTTTTTAAACTCAAAAAACGACATCCCCTGGGGAATAAGAGTGGTTTTTTTCACAAGGGGCATGAGGTCTTTAACTTTTATCGCCTGCAATATATCAACAAAAAACTCTCCAGAATGGGCAGAAGAATTTACCCTGTTTTTAACCTGTTTCTGATAAATAGTCCATTTTTGTGCTAAAAGATAGGATAATGAACAGACAAGCAGGCTCGGCAGCAAAAGATGATAGGAATTGGTCATTTCACTCACGAAAATAATAGTCGAAATGGGAGCATTGGAAACAGCGGTGAAAAATCCTGCCATTCCCACAACAACAAAAGCTCCAGGCTGAGTAATAATTCCGGGAATAAGCAGATTAAAACATTTACCCACAACACCTCCAAGGGCTCCGCCAATAACTATTGATGGTCCAAAGACACCTCCGCTCCCCCCTGATCCAATTGTAAATGCTGTGGTGAGCATTTTGCCGGCAGCAAGCAAAATCAGGAATAAAATGGTTGTTTCATTAAAAATTGCCTGCTGGACAAAACCATATCCAAAAGCCAGGGTCTGGGGTAAAAAAAAACCTATTATACCGGTACACAGCCCACCAATGGCCGGTTTTATGTGATTCGGCACATGAAAAGATTTAAAAAAAGCAGTCACCCCGTAAAAAAGTTTGACGTAAATAAAACTTGTACCTGCAAGGACAAATGCAAGAATAAAATAAGGGCCTAATTCCACAGGGTTTTGAAATATAAAATCAGGGGAATCGAATAATGATCCCCATCCAAAATGAAGGCAGAATATACAATAAGCAACCACAGAAGAAATTCCAGCAGGAATAATGACTTCAGATTCAAACTCAGGGTCCTGATACATAACCTCGGCAGCAAACAAAGCTCCAGCCAGTGGCGCCCTGAATATACTTCCCACACCTGCGCTTATTCCGGCCGCCATCATTACCCTCCGCTGGCGGTCAGTTGTTTTCATTATTGTTGCCAAAAAGGACCCAAAACCTGCCCCGATTTGAGCTATGGGGCCCTCTCTTCCCCCGGAACCTCCGGTGGTTAAAGTAATGGCAGAGGCTAATGTTTTAATAAACGGGACTCTTCCACGGATAAAGCCCCCTTTTTCGTGATATGCATTAATTGCAGCGTCTGTACCGTGGCCTTCCGCTTCAGGGGCGAATGTATAAACAAGCCACCCGCTTACGATTCCCCCCAAAGCAGGGAGAATCAGGAGGGTCAGGCGGCTGAATTCTGTATTCGACGGCTGAAACAAATTATGCTCTCCAGCAGGTGGAGGGGGCCTGTAGCCTGCCACACAATCCATGAAAAAGTAGATCCCTGCCTGACAAAGATAATGAAAAATTATCGAACCTGTCCCTGCAATAATCCCGATTAAAATAAAAATCGCGAACCATTTACCTGCATAGGCTATATCCATGGTCTTTTTTTTATTAAAAAAAATTTTTTTTATTTTTTCAAGCAAAATTTTCATAGGAATCGAAGATCAAGAATTGTTCAATTCATTTACACCTTTTAATATAATATCAAAAAGTTCAGGGATATCTCTTTCTTCCAGACAGGAAAATGCAACTCTAAGATTTTTTGTCCCAATTGAGATAAGTCCCACCCCATATTTTTCAAGAATATGAACTCTCAGTTTTTCTGCATCCACGGTTTTTAATTTAATGCACATAAAGTATCCCGAGTTAAAGGGATAAACATCCCATGCATCTTTATATTTAGGATCTTCCAGCACTTCTTTTACACGGTTCGCCCTTTTTTTAAGTATTTTAAATTTTTCTGCTTTTTCAGCAAAATAGTTTTCAGCTTCCATTGATTTTAAAACAATCGACTGACCCAGGTGGGAGGCATTGGATATAGAACCCCTTACAGCTCCTGCGGTCTTCTTTGCAAGGGCATCATAAACAGCTTCAGGATCATTTTTCATTTTACAGCCGTAAGTAATAAAGCCAACCCGCAGGCCCCACACAAAATTTTCTTTTGTCGCCCCATCCAGTTTTACAGCCAGGAGCCTTTCATCCTGATCACAAAGCCGTGCAAAAAGAGATTCTTTTAATGTTTCTTTTTCATAAAAAAGCCCGAAATAAGCATCATCAAGTACGGCAATTATGTTAGTCCCTTTTTTTGCCGTATTTGTCAGGATTTCAACGATCCTCTCCCCTTCCTTTTCCGATACTGTATAACCTGTGGGATTGTTCGGAAAGTTTAAAAAAACTATTATCTTATCATTTTTTTTTGCTTCATCAACAATTTTTTTCTCAAACCCTTTCAGGTTAAACCCCCCTTCCTGATTAAACATGGGAAAATGGGTTAAACGGGCACCTTTTCGCACATCAAAAATCAGATTATAGTTTCCCCAAATCATGTCGGGAAATATTATAGTATCCCCGGGATCTACCCAAACATCCGCAAAGACACTAATGGAATGGGTAATTCCCGAAGCAGCCACAGGAAGACTTGTCCTTTTATCAGCAAGTGAAGGGTTTTTCTCTAGTTGGGCTTCTTTCCATTTTTTTCTTAAATTAAGCACTCCAAAAGAAGGAGCATAGGTCAATGCGTCCCTGGGAGCAATGGCGCATATGGAATCCATGATAGATGGAAAGCACATGGTTTCACCATTTTCTGTTGCAATACCGATGGTTGCATTTAATTTATATGCTTTTTCCTTTGCCTCGGCGCTTTGGCTCAAAATCCCCTTGGGAAAAAAGAGATTCTTTCCAATTTCCGACAACATATTCATTATATTGGAATTCCCTTTTTCAATAGTCTGATTGAGTGTTTTAGCCAGGGGGTTCATAATATACCTCCTTTATTCCTTAATTATCAAAAATTCACATAAACGCAAAATCCTGTTTCCATTTTTTATTTCTTTTTATAACCAGGTGACAATATTTTTTACAGCTTACATACAAAAAAAGTCAAGCTAAAAGCGAATCCATTAATTAATATTATTATTTCTTGACATATGAGCCTGTAAATAATAAATCCTTTTTATTTTCAGGAGGATAAAAAATGTTTTGTAATTTTTCAAACACCTCTGATATTATCCATAAAAAAAGTTGTTGTAATAAATATACAGATATTTGATTAAATTTAAAACAAGGGAGAGAAATTTTCGATGACATTAACCAAAAATGATATAGTCGATAGAGTTAACGATTTGGGTTTTACGAAAAAAAAATCTGTTGATATTGTCGAAGACCTGCTGGAAATTCTCAAGAGTACGCTGTCACAGGGTAATGATGTCCTTGTTTCAGGATTCGGCAAATTTTGTGTCAAGCAGAAGAATCAGCGGAAAGGGCGAAACCCTGCAACGGGAATTGACCTGATGCTCCAGGCCAGAAAAGTTATAACTTTTAAGTGCTCGGGAAAATTAAGAGACAAAGTTAAAGATTAGGATTACTTTTATTTTAATACAGTTCTTCAAAGAACACACAACATATGTCATAACATATAGATTGTCAGATAATCACTTAATTTTACTCAATTTTAAAGTTTGCCGGAAATCGTATTGTAATGCTGCGGCCGCAGATATAGATCTTAAGGTAATGATTTTGGGAAGGATAGAGGAGGAAGGCGTATTATATAATACGCAGGCGGCAGATAACGAAGTGAAATTATTTATGTGACAATATTCTATATCTAATAGCAGAAGGAGTTTTAATGCGTGCGATTATAAGCGCTGTGAGTCATTTTGCACCTGAGGAGAAACTTACCAATGCCGATCTTGTAAAACTTGTGGACACCTCGGATGAATGGATTGTCTCCAGGACCGGAATTAAGGAAAGAGTAATTTTAGACAAAGATAAAGGGACATCTTATATGGCGGCTAAAGCAGCCAGAAGTCTTCTGGAACAAAGAAAAATTGGTCCTGATGAAATTGACCTGATAATTGTTGCCACAGTAACCCCTGATATGTTTTTTCCATCAACAGCATCCATTGTCCAGCATGAAATCAATGCAACTAATTGCTGGGGGTATGATCTTCTTGTGGGATGCGCCGGCTTTATTTTTGCGTTTATCACTGCCAAGCAGTTTATTGAAACCGGTCAATATAAAAAAGTCATGGTCATCGGCTCTGACAAAATGAGTTCAATAACAAATTATAAAGACAGAAATACCTGTATTCTCTTTGGCGATGCAGCAGGAGCAGTCTTGCTGGAGCCTTCTGATGACAACGGTCCTGGAATTATGGATTATATTTTCAAAACGGATGGCTCGGGCAAAAACTATCTCCAGATGCCTGGGGGGGGGAGCCTTTGTCCTGCAAGCCCGGAATCGATTGCCAAAGGCCTCCATTATCTCCAGCAGGACGGAAAAGTGGTATTTAAAAAAGCAATTTTGGGGATGGTTGACACCACCAGAAAAATCATGGAGAAAAACGGATTGTCAAATGAGGATATAAAATTTTATATACCGCACCAGGCTAATCTCAGAATCATTGAATCTGCTGCGAAAAAATTAGGTTTAAAAAAAGAGCAGGTTGTTATCAACATAGAAAAATATGGTAATACAACAGCTGCTACAATTCCCATGGCACTTTCAGAAATTTACCAGGCTGGATTGCTGAATAAAGGGGACAATATAATTTTTTCGGCTTTTGGAACAGGTTTTTCATGGGGTTCCATTTTTCTCACCTGGGCCATGGAGTAGTACCGCTGGTATGGGTGCATCAGATGGCTGATCATAATATCAGCCATCAGGTGTCAACTATGAGCTATAATTAGAACCAGGCCAGTGAAGTGATGTCCCTTTACCTTTTTTATTTGTATTTTATTATCAAAAAAATGGGCTGCAAATCTAAATACATTGAAGTTGCCATCACCCTCCCCGTATTTAATACTTATACATACAAAACAGATGGGGAACTAAAAAGTGCTGCCTGCGTTGGGAAAAGAGTTTTGGTTCCCTTTGGGAAACGGATTGTTACCGGTTATATTATCGGACAAGGGAGGGATGCAACCCGGGATGGGATAAAATTCATACTTGATATCCTTGACCGAATTCCCCTTTTCCCTGGCTCCATGGTACCTTTTTTCAAATGGATAGCAAATTATTACATATATCCTGTTGGTGAAGTTATACAACACGCCTTGCCCGGCGGTTTAAATCTTTACGACTCAACTCTTATTACCATAACAAAAAAAGGGGAAGGGTGCCTTGAAAAAGACTTTATAACACCTGTGGAAAATATGATATTGGGCATCCTTGCAAAGGGTCCCCATCTTTATAAGGAGCTGGCAAAAAAAATAAATTTTGAGATGTCCGCTTTTCTCGTCTCTAAAATGGAAAATAAGGGATATATTTCAAGGGAAAAAGTGATAAAAGGGGGGAGAACAGGGGCAAAGTTTGAAAGATATATCAGATTAACAAAACATCCGGCAATGCCCCAGGGTGAAAGGGAACACAGGGGAAGAAAACTTTCATCAATAAGAAAAAAAATAATCGATATTTTAACAGATAAAACCGAACTCCCCCTGAAAGAGCTTAAAAAAATTGTACAGTTTTCTCCATCAACGATTAAATTGATGGAAAGGGATATGCAGGTCGAAGTCTTTAAAAAAAAAATATACCGTGATCCCTTTGGAGAAGAAATAGAACCTGACACTAATTTTACCCTAACGGATGAACAGGAAAAAGCGGTGTCAACTGTTTTAAATTTTAAAAAAAGCTATGCTCCTTTTCTCCTGGCAGGTGTCACAGGAAGCGGTAAAACTGAAGTCTATGCCAGACTTGCAGCAGATGCCCTGGAAAACGATTTGTCGGTTATTATCCTTGTCCCTGAAATAGCCCTTATATCCCAGACCGCAAAAAAATTTCGCTCACGTTTCAACAATAATGTTGCGGTACTCCATAGCGGTCTTTCTTTAGGAGAAAAATATGACCAGTGGCTTCGTATTGCATCGGGGAGGGTAAACCTGGTAATTGGCGCCAGATCGGCTGTTTTTGCACCTTTAAACAATCTCGGTTTGATTATTGTAGATGAGGAGCATGACACTTCCTTTAAACAAAATGACGGGTTATGCTATAATGCAAGGGATCTTGCAGTAGTCCGGGCAAAACAAAACGATTGCGTTGTTCTGCTGGGATCTGCCACCCCTTCTATCCAGTCATATTATAATGCAGCAACAAATAAGTATTCCAGACTATCCATCACAAAACGGGTTGAACAGCGTTCTTTGCCGGAAATTTCAATAATAGATCTCCGGGCAAATAAAAATGCAAGGGGTGTGGATCGCTTTATTACACAAAGATTATATGATGAAATGAAAAAAACCCTCGCCCGCAAAGAACAGGTCCTCCTTTTTTTAAATCAAAGGGGATTTGCAAGTCATCCTGTCTGCGCAGCCTGCGGTGAATCATTAAAATGCTGCCATTGTTCCATTACTCTCACTTTTCACAAACAGACCCATGGATATAACTGCCACTATTGCGGTTTTTCATGTTCAGATGATGTCCATTGTCCCATATGCGGCTCAAAAAGTATTAAACTCCTTGGCCTTGGCACCGAAAAAATAGAGTCCGCAGTAAATGCCCTTTTCCCTGAAGCAAAAGTTGAAAGAATGGACCATGATACAACTGCCAAAAAAGGATCGGTTTTAAAAATATTAAAAGGATTAAAAAATCGAACAACAGATGTGTTAATAGGAACTCAGATGGTGGCAAAGGGGCATGATTTTTCAAACATTACTCTGGTTGGCGTTATTTGTGCGGATCTTTCATTAAACTTTCCCGATTTTCGTGCATGTGAACGGACATTTCAGCTCATAGCCCAGGTGGCGGGGAGGGCAGGTCGTGGAGATACTCCGGGAAAAGTGATTTTACAAACATACAATCCTGATCATTTTAGTATTATAGCTGCAAAAAATCAGGATTATGCCGCATTCTATGAACAGGAGATAGAACTGCGCAAAGCTTTAAATTATCCCCCTTTTTCACGAATAATTCAGCTCAGAATTTCAGGAAAAGAGGAGGAGAAAACTAAAAAACATGCTTTTTTTGTTGGAACACTTTGCAACAACCTTAAAAAAGAGGCTTCTTTTTTAAAATACGTGGAAGTTCTCGGCCCCATTGAAGCACCTGTTTATATGATTGCAAAAAAATACAGATGGCAGATTATGCTAAAAGGATTAAGCATAAAATCCCTGCAGCAATTTATGCGCCAGTTGCTGGTTAAAAACAGATCGATATTTTATACAAAAAATGTTAAGGTTACCATAGATGTGGACCCTTTTTTTATGATGTAATAAGGAATTTAAAATAATTTTCAAAAAGGCTTGTATGATAATAAAGCATTTTAATAAAAAATTACTTTTTATATTTACCCTTTTATTCTTATTTCCAGTTGTACCCTCCTTTGCTTCTGAAACACTCCCTGGGACATTCCCTGTTGCGTATTTCCCTGAAAAAAAATTTGAACTTAAAAAAGTGATCGATGGAACCATAGTGGTTCATAACTTTGCTCTGTTCAACAAGGGGACTTCGGTCTTATTTATTGAACAGGTCAGAGCAGGGTGAGGCTGTACAACTGTCTCTTTCACAAAAGAGATCCCTTCCGGCGGAAAGGGGGAAGTAATAATCAAGGCTAATACAGCAGGATATGGCGGAAAAAATTTTTTAAGATCAATAAGAGTATATACAAATGATCCCAATAACAAGATAACAAAACTTTTAATATCTGGAAACGTGGAAAAATTTGTCACTATTATGCCGGCATGGGTAAGATTAAACGGTCATGCAGGGACAAAAATAACAGCTTCAGTAAAAATTATACCTGAAAAAAAATATCCCTTTAAAATAATTTCCACAAAGGCCCGGCGGGGACAAAATATTACCTACAAGCTGGAAAAAAAGAAAAACAGCCTTAAAAATGATGAGTATCTTCTGCTAATTGAAAATTCAAAACAGGAGCCTGGAAGTTTTTTTGATATTATATATTTAAAAACAGACAGCAGCCTGCAGCCTGAAATAAAAATAACTATTGTCGGAAACATTAAAAAAAAAGAGATAAAGAGCAAAAAAAATGATGAACAGGCAGATTCTAAAAAAGATTAAAGTGATTGCTTTTGACTGTGATGGAGTAATGTTCGATACAATAAACACCAACAAGGTTTATTATAATTCTATTTTAAAACATTTTAGCATCCCTGAAATGACAGAGGAGCAATTTGCCTATGTTCATATGCATACTGCCCATGAATCAATTTGCTATCTGTTTAAAAATTCACCCTGCACAAAAGAAGCGCTCCTCCATTGTAAAAATCTGGATTATTCTCAATTTCTTAAATATATGGAAATAGAACCCTTTTTAAAACCGCTGCTAAAAAAGCTGCGAGGCAGGTATAAAATTGCCATTGCCACAAATCGGACTAATACCATGGGTTCCATCTTGATCAACCATGACATTGCCGAATATTTTGACATTGTAGTTACGGCAATGGATGTTAAACATCCTAAACCTGCACCTGATCCATTAATAAAAATTCTTGAC
>DAOWMW010000104.1 GCA_030642865.1 Desulfobacteraceae bacterium | reverse complement strand
GGAATCATATGATCAAGAATTTTTGCATGGACAACAAGCCCTGGCTCTTTTAGCAATATCCCATTAAAAGGGTCAGTAACAAGGCATTTTTTTTCAGGGATGAATCTTTTTTTGCATATAAAGGTTTTTGTAATAACCTTTTCTTCGCAAACCTCTGTTGCATGAATTGTAAAATTGGTTTTATAATCTTTGGCCAGATTCCATGAATACCCGGCCAGTTTACCTTCGATATTTTTTAAAAAGCCCCTGGGGCCATAGGCGAACAGGTCTTTATCCCGTCCAAGAAAAATACGGATAAGCTTATCAATCCCGACAAAATGATCCATGTGGGTGTGAGTAATAAAGAGATGGGTCACTTTAAGCAGATCACGGGGGGAAACAGAACTTATATCCCCAAGATCCACGAAAAATGCCCGCCTTTCAAACAAAAAAGGGATAAACAATCCTGGATCACCAAAAGGGCCATTTATAAATCTGGGGTAAAAGGAGGGGCGCATTATTCAGGCAAAAATTTCACAACCGCATTATTAATTGTATTATAAATATCTTTATCTGTACCAAAAATATCTATAATCTCCCTATGATTTATAAGCTGTTCCACGACAAAAGCGGTTAGATAAAGGGAAACAACATGGGGGGTTGATATAAGTTTTCTAAATGGCGATATCTGATAATCGACTTCAAAATCATCCGCAAAGCAAAGTTTGTTAAGGGATTGCCCTATCTGCTCCTCGACCATATTTTTATTTGCCGTTTCAACCAGACGACTTTCGATAAGCTTGGTTGCAATGGAATTGGCAAGGGGTTCCCTGCATTCCCGTATGCCGGTTATGACCTTCCGTCGGGCAAAGTCTTTTGATGATTCAATCTTTGATATGATAGTCGATTCTCTATTACTTGGTCTAAAAGTTTTAGGCATAATATTTGTTTTGGTTTTATAAATTTTTAATATAGATCGTCACATAAATAATTTCACTCCGATGTAGACCCTCCCTCTGGACTTGTGCCAAATTTTAAAACAGAGTAATTACCTGACAATCTACAGGTATGGGTAAAAATCAGATTAATATAATAGCAGGTAAAAGCCGCCACATATTAAAAATTACAGACGGTATTAGTAAGTATAAACAACTTGTCTTTGCATAATCAGTAATATAGATCCCGAAGGCTGCTTAAGTCTCCTCTACAATTAATTGTACTGTTTTTGTGTTGTTCCAACGATTCCACTGGAGCTTGTAGGCAATTTGATTAAATCGTTCAGCAAAGGGTTTTTCTACATCTATATTAAAATTAATTGCATTATACAACTTGTCTTTATTTGAACCAAGCTGCTTTAAAAGCATTTTTCTATGTTTTTCACCCACGATTTTAGATGATAAAACTCTTATATCGGCCGCCATAAAAAGAGGTTCCTCATTGGAGATACCATGGGGTTCAAGGATTTTCAATTCATTGATTAATTTTTCTGAAATATTATCAAAATCAAGAAGGCAGTCTATAAATAACAGAGGGATAAAATGTTCCGGTTTACTGATTTCAGAAACGGTTTTTTCAATTTTTGCTTGAAATGATTTAATCCTGTTCTCTTTTATTGTAAGCCCGGCGGCCATTTTATGTCCCCCAAAAGCTTCAAGATCCATGGAACATTCTGAAATAATATTATAAAGATCAATAGCCGGAATACTTCGGCCCGAACCTTTTCCAATACCGTTTTTTACTGAAATAAGTATGACTGGACGAAAATATTTTTTAACAAAAGTTGAAGCAACTATTCCAAGAATTCCTTCATGCCAGCCATCTTTTGAAAAATAATCGAAAAGAACAAGGGTTTTTTGTTCCAGAATTTCCGGATTTTCTTTTAAAAACGCATCAATTTCTGCAATAATATTCCCCTCAATACCCTTTCTTGTTGCATTCATTTCATGCAATAATGAGGCTATGCGTATGGCAGACCTTCGATCTTTTGTCAATAAAAGTTCCACCGCAATTTTAGCGTGATCTATTCTCCCCGCCGCATTTAACCGTGGAGCCAGTTTAAATGCTATATCACCAGCACTCACTTCGGCTTTTTCTACTCCGGAAACTTTCATCAACGCATTAATGCCAGGCCTGGGAGCAGAGCCCATGACATCTAATCCGGTTTTTACAAATATACGATTTTCATCACGAAGGGGGACCATGTCCGCCACGGTTCCCAAAGCCACCAGATCACACAGGCTTTTAAGATTTGGTTCAGATTTATGGAGCCAAAAATTCTTATACCGCAAATATTTACGTAAAGATATAACAAGATAAAATGCTACGCCAACCCCTGCAAGATCATTCATACCCGAAGTGCAATCTGCCCGTTTGGGGTTAATAACAGCAACAGCCCCTGGAAGAGGGTGGGATATATTATGGTGATCCGTTATTATCACATCAATACCAGCATCCTGTGCAATTTTAACGCTCTTATGATTGCTTGAGCCGCAATCCACTGTTATGATAAGGTCCACATTGTTCGGCAGCATATGGTTTGTAATATGCTCCGGCTTAAGTCCATACCCTTCCTTTATTCGGTGGGGGATATAATATAATACATCCGATTTAATATAATTAAAAAAATCAACAAGTAGTGCTGTTGCAGTTATTCCGTCGGCATCATAATCTCCTAAAATCAAAATTTTTTCAAAGGAGATAAGGGCCTTATATATCCTGCGCACGGCAACATCCATATCAACAAAAGAAAAAGGAGGTCTTAGATTGTTAAGAGACGGATTCAAAAAAGCTCTGGCGCAATCAACGGAATCTATTTTTCTGTTTGCTAAAACAGATGCGATTAAGGGGCTGCACTTCAAAGCACTGCATATAGCTTTAACAGATTCCCTGTCAGGGGTACGCATGTACCATTTTTTTTTCATATAATATTAACTATAAGAAGATGATTGAACAGTATATTTTTCATTAAGGATCGTGAATTTTTATTTCATCACCAATCCTAAGCAAAATTTTATTTCAAAACAGATATTTTATCAATATGTTTTAAAAAAAATAAATCAGGCATGGAAAAAATAATGATCTCACAAAAAAAATATTACAGAGTTAATCGAAGAGAAATCAGCTTTATAAAATTTATAATAGAAGCCCATGAAGGAATAGCCATATTAACCACCATTGATCCAAAGCTTGGAATTATAGTTCTTTTGACCCCTCCTGGATGTGGTGAAGATGTTGATATGATTATAAATGATCTCAAACGTCAGATAATGATTGAAGACTTAAATATTCAAACACCCCATTTATTAAAAGGAATTGAATTCTAAATTTGGCCATCAAGTATCAGAGCTGAGCCTGGTATAATTAAAAATAAGCCCAAATTAATTTTATAAAAGGGTATAGATTCCATACATATGCTTGTTTTTTAGTTGCATTTTAAGTATTCAATTGATACTTTTTTCATTAAATTTTTTTAATAAAATATTAAGCACATTTTTTTTATGAAAACAAAATATTTATATATCAATACCATTGGTTGTCAGATGAATGTTTATGACTCTGAATCAATTGCCAGAATATTACTACCCTTAAACTACAAAGAAACTCTTTCTTTGGAAAAAGCAGATCTCATAATAGTAAATACCTGTGCCATACGGGAAAAAGCAGAACAAAAAGTTTTTTCATTTTTAGGCAGGTTATCCAAATTAAAAAGAAAAAAGAAAGGGCTGATAATAGCTGTGGGGGGATGTGTGGCACAGCAGGAAGGTAAAAAAATCTTTACCAGGACGCCTTTTGTTGATCTTGTGTTTGGTACCCAGTCCATAAATAGACTCCCTTTTTTAATCAAAACAGTTGAAACAAAAAAAGAGAGGATAGTAGACATTAAACTATCTGAATATATGGATGAAAAAAAAAGATATAATTATAAAAATAATGGAAAAGCAACTGCTTTTGTGACAATCATGCGGGGGTGTGATAATTATTGCACATATTGCGTGGTTCCCTATGTGCGCGGGCAGGAAATAAGCAGAAACTCAGAGGAAATACTTTATGAAATAAAAAGTCTTGTTGATTCAGGAGTAAAAGAAATTACGCTTCTTGGGCAAAATGTAAACAGTTATGGAGAGCGGCATGGAGTATCTTCTTTTTCTGAACTTTTATTACGGGTTAATAATATAAAAGGCCTTTTGAGAATCAGATTCACGACCTCCCATCCAAAAGATATTTCAGATGACCTTGTTGCCTGTTTTAAAAATCTTTCCAGGCTATGCAAACATATACATTTACCGGCTCAGTCAGGCTCAAACCAAATATTGAAAAAAATGAACAGAAAATATTCAAAAGAAGAATATATTGAAAAGATTGACAAGCTTAGAGGTGCTTGCCCTGATATTGCCATAACCTCAGATTTCATAGTGGGGTTTCCAGGAGAAACCAGAGCAGATTATGCCGAAACCCTTGATCTCATCAAAAGGGTTGAATATGATAATATTTTTGCATTTAAATATTCAGATCGGCCAAATGCTGCTGCGGCAGCTTTTTTGAACAAAGTATCTGAAGAGGAAAAAAAAGAAAGATTGAAAAATCTGCTCAATCTGCAACAACACTATACAGCATTAAAAAATCAAAATTATATTGGCCGTACAGAAGCCATACTTGTTGAAGGACCTAGTAAAAAGCAGAATAAATCAATTTCTGAATGGACAGGACGAACAAGCACGAACAGGATAGTAAATTTCGCCTGTGATGAAAAGATACTTGCAAATGAATTATCGGCAAACAAATTGATAAATGTGATAATAGAAAAATCATTTTCTAATTCATTATGGGGAAGAGTAGTTTTTAATAATCAGAAAGCTTGCCATAAAGGAAAAAAAAATTATGCTGCATAAAGCGAATATAGCCGGCATGACAATTGATCCTGCCTCCAACACCCCGATAATTATATTAAAAATTCCTGATACTGAACAAACCATTCCCATCTGGATCGGACTGTTTGAAGCTAGCTCGATTGCTTCTGCTCTACAAAATATTCAGTTTGAACGGCCCATGACCCATGACCTTGTCAAAAATTTATTTTTAAAGGTTAATATTACTGTATCAAGTATAGAAATATCTGATATTTTAGATGATACATTTTATGCAAAAATAAATTTTTCTTCCATTGAAAAAAACTTCTCCATGGATGCGCGGCCCAGCGATGCTATTGCCATTGCTCTTCGCTTTAATGCGCCCATATTCGTGAAGGATAAAGTTCTTGAAAAATCGAAAAAATCAGATTCACCCATTAACGAATCATCTGAATTTCTGGATAAAAGTAAAGAAGGACAAAAATGGGCTGATTACCTTAATAATCTTTCACCAAAAGATTTTGGTAAATATAAAATATAGGAAATGTGGGCCATGGTTCTAATTTCGGCTATACACTTAGGGTTCGCACAAAAATAAATTGGCAATTTTAAGTGTTGAGGCGCCCGCCTGGCAAGGCACAAAAGTGCAGTAATATCAGGATATTCCTGCACTTTTGTAACGCAGTCAGGCGGGATGCATCGGCGCTTAAAATGTT